>CAZOTM010000065.1:0-10157 GCA_964582675.1 uncultured Clostridiaceae bacterium | reverse complement strand
TGTCATTTTGAAACCTCTCACTAAGTTAATATCCTAATTATACAACATAACCAGGTAAGCCAAAGAAAAAAGACCCGGTCATCCGGGTCTTTTTGTTTGGCTGTCAATTGGGGGATAAGGCAGTGCCCTTTTCGATCTTGGTTTGGTTTGACTCATACCTTTGATCATCAATGGTCAAATAGGCTTTGTCCACCCCATAAAAGCCGGCCATAGTCTTGATCAAGGCCTTAACGATGGCTTCCTCCTGATCCGGGTGGCTGTTGACGTGTTCAACGAAGGCTTTGTTCAAGTCAACATAGACGGCATCGTCCAATTTAAACAGAAACTGGATGGCGCCCCCCTCGGGAATGACCGCTTGCTTTCCTTCGGCCAGAGCTGTGGCGGCATACAGATCCCCCAGCATTTCCCGGGTGATGTCGTTGGTTCTGAATTTCAGTTCTTTTTCCAGAAAGGTGAACCCGCCGCTAACCTCGGGAAAAAATAATTTGATGAGGTAGTCGTCGGTGACTTGCTCTTCCCGACCGATAAACTCCATAACGGAGATCCCGTTTTCCGCTGTCGTCGGGTTGAACTCACTGTCCGGCTTTGGTCCTGCCGGAAGTCTTACCAGTCGGAGCAAACCCAGGTTTTTTCCGTAATGATAATCCAAGGTCTCCTGATCATTGGTCAGACGAACCACCAGGGCTGAATAGATCACCCCGTTGAATTCCAGCGGTTCGTCCAGGGCGATGATCTCCGCCTGATAATCACCGGTCTGCCATTTGTTGCCGATGGTGAGGGGGCTTTTCAATAAGACCACTTCCCGATACTCGGCCCGGCCGATGATATTTCCACGGTATGGTATATCTTCGCTCTCATAGAGTTGCTTCAAAGCCGTATCGGAAACTTCCATGACCCGGATGATATCCTTGCCCCCCTGGCGGATCTTCAATTGGGCAGTCAGCCGGTCGGCTTCCCGGCGCAGATATTGCAGCTTCATCTCGGCAGTATCACCATCGGCCGTCAAATAGGAATAGAGCTGATTCTCCGCCAGGGGGAAATAATCGCTGATCTTGCGAGTGTTCTCCACCGCTGGATCCTCCTCCGTCCCTGGAACTATTGGCTTGGCTGATTCGGCCTTGGGAACTTCCCCCGCTGCCCCATCCCCCCGCTGGCTGTCGATCCTCACAGCGGGATCCACCGGCGCTTCAACCACTGGATCCTCTTCCTGGATATCCGGTTCATCGGTCTCCATCTGGGTATTTCCCTCTGCCGCTATTTCCGCCGGATTGGTTTTGGTAATTTCTCCGTTGATGGTGATCCCGGAGGTCAGCTTGGTTTGAACCGTGCCCGTATTTGATTTTTCAACCCTGACCGCATTGGCCGTAGTCCGGCCGGCTTTTGAGGCGCAGCCGGAAAGCAGCATCCCCAGTGCCAGAATGGCTGACAACATTTTTTTATTCATATCTTTACCCTTTTTCATCGATCCCAGAAGTATAATTCTGGTTCGCGGAGGATCTCCAGGCTTTTAGCCAAATGATCTTCAACCTGGCCGGTTTTCCTGGAGCCCCATTGTTGACCCCGATTGAGTACAATTTTATCTGATACAGCCGTCTAAAAGTTTACAGACAAATTACAAAGCTCAGAATCCGCAAAGCGCCGAACCGGTGATCGGTCCGGCTGAGGGCTATCCAGGGCGGCCTCGGTCTTTTTTTCAATCCATGAGAAAAATCCAGGATAAAAATCCATGAGAAAAATCCAGGATAAAATTCCAGGATAAAATTCCAGGATAAAATTCCAGGGTAAAATTCCAGGATAAAAATCCAGGGCAAACAGCCAGGGTTTACTTTAATGGCAGGACGGGCTGAAGGCCTTTCAGGGGTTTAAAATCCAGATTGTGCTCAAAATTCTTTAACGCCTCGGCCGGTATGATTCCGTCGAAGTTCAGCTTCATGAAAGTTTCCCGGTCAAAGATCACTGACAGGAGGGTGATGTCCTCGGCGTTGCCGGTCATGGGGTTGACGATTTTATCCTCCGCATTGACTGCCAGTTGTTTGATGGGGAGGAGGGCAAAGGTATCCCGGCCGATGCGCAGCACGGTGGAGATCATATAGTCCCGCTTCAGGGTATTGCGCATGGTTTTGGACATGGGCTTGACGGATTCTTTCCCGGATTTCAGGATCGTCACGACCTCATTGGGGATGGTGCTGTCGGAGTTGATGTTGAAATTCACTCCCAGGAATTCATCCTCCACGATGCCCACTTCAAACTCTGAACCAAACTCCGTCAAATCCGAAAAGGGCTCCATCTCATTGATCACCGTCAAATAGGCCTCATCATTGCCGGCAAGGACCTGTTCCGCCAGGTCCCTGACGTTTTTGCCCGCTTCCGTGGCGGTATCCTGGGTATTTTTGACTTCCTCCCAGTCGATGAAGTCATCGCTTTCCTTGTGGACGTTTTTCAACCGCTCCAGGAGATTATTCTGCAGCTCGACCTTGATCTGGAGCTCTTCCGTTCCGGTTTTGTTCCCGGCTTGGAGGTCGGTTTCCAATTGGTCTTTTTTAAGATTTTCCTCGGAGCCAAAGAACTTTTTCACCGTATCCCAGATATTGACCCGTTTGTTGTAGTAGACCCCGGTGCCCGGAATCCCCACATTGGCGGAAGCGCTCCCTTTGGAATTCAATGAGAAACGCAGGCCCTTGGTTCCAAAGCTGATGCTGGGGCCGCTTTTTGACAGATTGACCCGGACCCCCTTGCCAATATTGATGCTTTTTCGAAAATTTAATCCCATCTGCTGTGTCCTCCCAATTTTTTACCTAATCTTGAATTAATCTTCTACCCAACCTAGAACCCATCTTATACCCAATCTGCTGACTGATTTTAATTCCCACGGTCCGCTTCATAGATCACGTTCAATACCACGTTCACCACATCGGACACCCTGGCGAGATCCACGCTGCTTAACGTGTCCCGTGCCGTGCCGGCTGCTTCGTCGGGGGTCAGCTGAAATTCCAGGGAAGGAATGCCCGCGGAGACAAACAACTGATTCCCGGGGGATCCGCCTTCGCTCCCCTTAAACTTGTATTGCAATTCCTCGGCGATACCTTCCGCTGTGGCATAGATCTCCGCCAAATCGTTCTCCCCGCTGCCGGACACTTGCAGGGTCATGCCCTTGCCCAAAGTCGTCAGGCCGATACGCAGGTCCACGGTGTTTTTAAGTTTCCCTTCCAGCTTTTGCAAAAATACCTTTTCCCCGGCATTGTCCAGGGTGGAGGCACCAAACAGGACGATCATGATGTTGGTGTCCTCCGGTTTTAACTGGGCCAATATTTCCCCGATCTGCAAAGCCGCGGCCGTTCCCGAAGCGTTCTGGTTTCCGCCGGGGGATGATTTTGAATCCAGATTGGCGCTGATCAGGATGGTGGGTTTAGCATAGTCCAGTCTGCCCAATATCCCCACCACGTTGGAAGATTCACCGGTAAACTTCACCGGCTCGCCCGTTAGTTTTAACTGGACGGGCATTTTTTTCTCCAGGCGGCCGGTGAGGGCTTTGGCCTCCTCATATTTAAGGGAGAACACCGGAAAATCAAAGGGGGCCGTGACTTTGTCCCTGGGCAATCCATCCTCCACATTGGAATAGTACAGTATGCCCTTCCCGCCGTAAGTTTTGACCTCCCGGCAGATCTCCTCCAGATTCCGGAATTTTTTCTCAACCAGGATCAAGCTGCCCTCCACCCTGGTATAAAGCAAGTCATCCTCCGTGCCGCCCCGGGCATCATAAACATCGTAAAGCCCTTCCTTAGGCAGATTCCCCGTATTGGGGATCAGGAGGCTTTCCAATACGGATCCATTCAGCGGATCCACTACATTAAGCCGTTTGCTCAATTCATAGCTGACGGGGAAGGTTTGCATCTCCGTTTGGTAGCCATTGGCCGTCAGGATCGCTTCAGCATAGCGAGCCGAGTTGGACTCACCGGTTGTCCCGGGCAGCCGGGCCTCATTCCCGGGCACCATCAAATCCAGTGTCCCCTCCATCAATTGGAAGGACTTATCCGTCATATAATCGGTATATTTCAACAGTGCTTTGGTATTCGTCATGACCCGTTCCGGATCATGGCCCTTAATGAACCGGTAGACCGGGGCGCAGGCGTTCAAGACCAGACAGCCGCTCAATATGATGGGGATCCCGATCAGTCCCCGTTTATTTATTCTCATGCTATCCTGCTTTCCCCCTGCGCTCCCCATGATGGGCGGTCTTCAGCCATATTCTGATTGGCTGTCTGCCTTTGGCTGATTTCCAGCCTGGGTTTTTCTATGAATATTATAACTGTTATTCCCTTTTATTACTTTTGTTTATTGACTTTTCTGCGGAGAAATATTTATTGACTTTTCCCCAGAGAAATATTCATCGGCTTTTCTGCGAGAAACATTTATTGACCTGGTCATCTTAACCCGCTTCGGTCTGCTGGCGTCTCCACGGTTCTGCTGGGGGCTCCTCAGTCTGCCTTAAGCTGGTTTTATTTTCCAGACACAACAAGGGCTGAATCACTTTGATCAGCCCTTGCTTCTTAAATTCCCATCCCCAAAATGATAATACCGCCTGCCCTTTGCCGGGAGCTGCCAGGCACCGGCCGCCCCCTGGATCATCAATCCGCCAGGCGGGGGTCGATTGCCTTGGTATAAATCTTGGTACATACCTTGGGTTTGGCCATTGGCCCTAAACTTGGGGCTTCTACCACCCTATTTCTGATAAGTGACGATATAGCTTCCCGTATTGGTGGAGGAGACTTCATAATCCATGCCCGGTCGGATCCGGATCGCTCCGTTGGATGGTTCCTGCCATTCGATGATGTATCCCCAGGAACTATCCCCGAATTCCAGGGTCCCATTGGCCTCCAGGTAATCCAGATACTCTTCCAAAACCATACCTTCCTGGTACATGATGATGGAGTGGGGATACCCCACATAGCGCAAATGCCAGTATTCATAACTGATGCCGGTGAGCCACTCTTTCCCGGCTGGATAGCGCTCAATAAACCCATAGTCAGCCCCCAGATCGTGCATCAGGGAGATGTCCGAAGATAGCTGGGATTGTGAACCCCCGTTGACACTAGTTGGGTGCATATCCACCGCCAGGCCCGTCTGATGCTCGGATCCCCCGGGCTCGTTGGCATAGCCGGTCTCTGCCCTTGATTCAAAGATATCCCGCTGTTCCGCCTCATCCCGGAAGCCGCTTAACAGGAAGGAATCTACCCCGTGGTCTGCCAGAGCCTCCACCAAGGCTGCCAGATTCCACCGGATATCGCTTCGAAGGAGATAACCGCCAAATCCGGATAGGTCATCATACGATATCTCCGTCACTTGATGGCCGTTATCCACCAGCCGTAATGTCCCCAGATCCCAAACATCATCCAAAGACAGTGTCAGGTAGTCAGACTCCGCTGTAGTCTCGGGGATATCCTCAGTTTCAGCAGGCGGCGCATCGGTGCTTGCCTGGTAAGCCTCACTTTCCATTTGACCGGAGGTCGCTTCGCCAGGCTCACTTTCCACCTGACCTTCAGCGGCTGTCCCTGCCGCCGTTGCCACACTGGACTCTAAGTCAGGTTTCGTCGCATCCGCAGGGCTTTGTGCGCTACTGGTGGCAATCTCCGCAGGCAGTGTCGCTGCACTGTCCGCAGCAGTGGTGCTGGATGGCTGACTGCCTGAAGTTTCCAGCGAGGCTGGCGGTGGTTCAGCCAGAAGAGTTTGGGCAGCTGTCGTTAAGGAGGATTTAGGGGCCACTTGGGCTCCGAATATAGATTCCAGACTGCGGCAGCCTGACAGATTCATGATGACGAACATAAACCAAATGATAATGGCGGTAAATTTTTTGAAGGGAAGTTTGCGCTTGTCCATGTCTTCTCCTTTGCCTTGTTGAGCATATGGGTCCATTGGCAGAACCATTTGAAAACCTTTACCAGAAGAGGCCGGATGGCCGCATTCTGCCGAGTCTGTTGGCTCCTGTTCTCATGATACTATGATTTGAAGCCCTGAGGCAGATGAAACGAATGATTTTCGAAAAATTATTGGTATTTATTATTAAGATGCTGTATCTATACCATCAACAACCTGCCAATGGGTGATTGTGATGTCCTTGTGTGATCCCTTAAACAGGCAATCACCCTGACAGTGAGATCCATTGATCCGCCCTGCCAGGGTGATTGCCCGTTGGTCTTGTCCAATTTTGGAGTCCGCTGCAGTTTGCCGCTGGATTATGGTATATGGCCAGATAAAGCGGCGGAACCTGATCTCTCCAATGGGATGGCTGTGAGCTTTCAGCCCTTAGTTTTGAAGGATCCGGCTCAGTTCATCCCGGACGATGGCATTATATTTAGGGTCTTGAAAATCCGAATTGCGAAAGGAATCCAGCAGCTTTTCCCCCCGGATCAGTTTGACTTCACTGACTTCATCCTCTTGCAGGGTACAGCCATCCAAGTCGATCTCCGTCTTGGCAAAGTAAATATCCACCAGGTGCTTGATGGACTCGTAGCGGCTGACCAGTCGTAAACTGTCCCTTTCCAGCTGAATCCCGATCTCTTCCCAGGTTTCCCGGATGGCTGCCTCCAAGGAATTTTCGCCGGCCTGGACTGCTCCGCCGGTAACATCCCATTTGCCGGAATTGACTTTTTTCTTCCGTGACCGCCGCTGGATTAAAAACTCATTGTTCTCATTATACAGATATATATGGACGACCAGAATGAAATCATCGGGTCTGATGTATTCGCCCCTGAATACGGTGATCCCCTTTTTATTGCCTTGCCTATCGTAAATATCCAAAAGTTCCATTGCCCAACCTCATTTCATCTGTGCAATTATACAGCATTTACCACTCCATTGGCAAATCCCGGAGACCCCTTACAGCCGCTCGAAGCGGTGTGATTGCAGGATGTCATCCTTCAGGGAGTTCCCCACGGTACATGCTCCATCCACGTATTTCATGTAGTTTTCCAGTTCTGCGTCGGAATTGGCCGATTGGATTTTATAAACATATTCCACGGATAATAATTTTGAACTGGGGATATGGGTGCCTGGGATCACAGGCCCTTTGCCAGTCACCCCATGGATCTCCACCTGGCACTGTTGGATATCCATACCATATTTTTTGGCCAAGTCATAGAAGCTCATGCATTTGCATGCCCCAAGAGCCGCCAGGAGAACCTCCCCTGGATTCATACAGGTTTTGTCCCGCTTGCTTTCAAGATTGATTGTCTGTCCGTGGGCGGTGGATTGATACACCCCGCCTGGTTCCATTATTGTGTTGATTGTATATACGCCCATGCGTCCTCCGTTTTCCTTTCGGATCGATCCCAGTATTGATAGTCTTTTGAGCGGCTTATTGAGAAATCCGCCTGGTGATTTCCGATCCATCTCTTTAAAGTAAGCAAATGTAAGCAAATGTAAGCAAATGTAAGAAATATAATCAAGTGGAATTACCAAAAATTACATTAATTTTGGATTGGTTTGGCAGAATTTTGGTTTGGCAGAGTTTTGGTTTGGTATCGGTCTGCCCTACTTGTTTAAAAAGCGGATAAAATTCGGCATCTGCTTGCGCCAGGCCTGCTCGCAGTGAGAGTCGCCGGCGCTGATGATGATGTCCATATCATCGGGATCGGCTCCATTTTTAAGAAGCGCCCGCATGAAGTGCAGGGTGCAGTTGATGTAGGAATTGGAGATGTTGTAGTTGATGCGGCCAGTGGTATGGTTTTTGCCTTCCTGGGCGCCAACCATGATGTAGAACTGATTGCCTTCCGTCCTCCCCTGAAACTCTGCAAACTCCAGGAACTGGGGCTCGGCCATCATGGAGGCCAGGGAAAACACGCCGGCTTTGCCAAAAGTATCGGGATAAGCCAGGATGGTATAGGCTGAGATCAATCCGCCCATGGAGGAGCCGGCCACAAACCGATGCGCCTTATCCTGGACCGTCCGATAGCGGCTGTCGATCTCTCCCACCACGGCATTGGCAAAGAAATCGGCAAACTCCATGCCCTCTGCCTGGATGAACTCTCCCTCGAACTCGCAGTCCCAGGGGGCATATTCGTGGAGGCGCCGGTCGCCGGCATTATCCAGCCCGACGATGATCATCTCCCTGGATTCTCCGGTTTTGGTCAGCTTCTTTAAGGCCTCCCGGACACCCCAGGTGGTTCCCGTGTAAGCGTCCCGTTTATTAAACAGGTTCTGGCCGTCAAACATATACAGCACCGGGTAGTAATTGTCGGAATAGTTATAGCTGTCCGGCAGGATGACGCGGATCATCCGTTCGTCACCGCCGTAAAAAGTCATGAAAAAATTTTCTTGATGCATTGTTCCTCCGTGGATCCTTCGATCGATTGGGTGATTTACTCCGTCATTTGCATGTTCCGGGGCTTTATCCCTAAATCATTGTAAAGCAAGCGGTCAATGAGTGGGGGCTTTTTCCCCATCGTTAAAAAAAATATAACCAAATATAACCAAATCACCGGGCATCAGCCCTAAAAAAGACACATTCCCAACAGATCAAATCCCTGGGTCCTCTGAATTCAACCCCGCTCCGAATTAAGTCCGACTCCAGCCCGTTTCAAGTCCGATTCCAGTCCGATTCCAGTCCGATTCCAGTCTGATTCCACTCAGAATCCAGTGGGAATCGGTTCGGAATTACTCTTTTTCCACTGGTTCTACGGACAGGAGGCTGATCCCATCCGAGGCAACCTGGAATTTGACTTCAAAGTCGGCATAGACCAGGCCGTAGATCCGGCCCGGTTCCTTTTGATAGGAAGGGATGGGGTTAAGGGATAGGATCCCCAGGAGATTCTCCCGCTGCTCTTCCGGGAGCTTATCCAGGATCCCCGGCGGATAGTCCACCTCCAGATGAAAATCCCCGTAGATATCCGACAAGCCAAAGGATCCGTCCCGATGGATGTCGGTCTTGATATAGGGCTTAATGTCAAAGATCGGGGTATTGTTCAAAAGGTCCACGCCACTGACATAAATGATGGGACCTGCCTTATCCAATACATCGATGCCTTCGATTTTCACCGAGGATAAGCCGATGCCATTGGGCCGAAAGGGCGACCGGGAAGCAAACACCCCGATCTTTTTATTCCCCCCCAGGCGGGGCGGCCGGACCGATGGAGTCCACTGATAATTCGTGACGTCGGAAAAGCTCCACAGCAGCCAGATATAAGAGTAATTTTCCAAACCCCGGACGGCCACGGGATCCCGATATTTTGGATAAAAGATGATTTTCCCCTTCAGTCCCTTGACCAGGCTGCTTTGCCGGGGGATGCCGAATTTACTGTCAAAATCCGTGATGATCCGTCCAATCGGCTCGATCTCATATTTTTCATTTATGATTCCCATGGCATTGTCTTTGGTTCGTTCCTCTCCATCCATTTGACTTCCCTCCCTGACCATAAAAGCCGACCACGAAAGCGGGTTTTCCCTTGCTGGCCGCTTTTGTTATTATACCGCATCCTTAAAAAGCCATAAACCGGCCAGGGCAAATTACCATTCCGGGCGAACGGGCTGTGACTGGACAGTCCGGAAAAATCCCATCCCCCATTTCTCCACGATAACAACGGTTGTTTGCGGGGATTCTGCCCACCTCAGCAATCGATTCCGGCAAGCCGCTTCCTCCAACGATTGCAACCACAACTTAAAATCGCGACTCCCCGTCCATCCGTCAAGCTTGTTGCAGCTATCCGATGGAGGGGGAGCGTTTTTAGGTTGCCAGCAACTGATCAGACCAAAGCGATACCCAGTTTTAGGGCCTGTTTATTCAGTTCGATGAAATTAGGCTTAATGTTTTTTTCCAATAAGGCATCCCAGTTGATCCCTGTCAGTCCCATGGCCTTGACGATGGCGCCCAGGAGGATGATGTTCATGACCTTGGCGTTGCCCAACTCCTCCGCTAACTTAGCCGCATCGATCACCACGGTTTCCGCCTTCCTCTGGAGCTGGTCCACGATGTCCCTGGCATAGGTTTCTTTTCCGGCGAGGACGGGCATGGGCTTGATCTCAAAGGTATTCACCACCACCCGGCCGGTGGGTTTTAAATATTCCAGCCAGCGCAGCGCTTCCATTTTTTCGAAGGCCACCAGGATATCCGCCCCGCCCTTTTCAATGACGGGAGAACTGACCTTGTCGCCGTAGCGGACCTGGGA
>CAZOTM010000064.1:0-10199 GCA_964582675.1 uncultured Clostridiaceae bacterium | reverse complement strand
GGACTGCCTTCTTGACGCCCGCATGGTCAAGGCAGACAAGAGGCGCGGTGTATGGGCGGTATGTAACTGCCGCAAGAAACAGGTCGATTTGTTTGAGTTACTGAATACGAAGCTGGCAGTAGAGATCGAGCAATATACCTAAATAACCAAAAAGGTGTGTTTAGTGGTTATTACGGGGATTGCCGTGGGGATTGTAATTGTACCACAGGTGTTAGCCAACCAAGAAAAAAAGTCCGAGACAATAACCATTTCGACATTGGAAAAGATCATTGATAAAAGTGACCTTTCCACTTTTCAAGCTGTTTATAATGGAATCGCCAAAGTGATGAATGAGGAGAAACCGGAACAAACGGATTATCATGTATCTTATGAAGCAAAAGTGAAGGCAGGGTTTGATCTTAAGCAGGTAAAAATCCACATGTCTGAGGAAGCAAAGACAATCAAGGTTGAAATCCCAGAAATTGTCATTAATGATGTAACAGTGGATATAGCCTCGTTGGATTACATGTTTATGGACGATAAAAAAAATAATAGCACAGTCTCCGCACAGGCATATCGCGCCTGCATCGACGATGTAACGAATGAAAGTAAACAAGAGTCAGCAATTTTCGAACTGGCTGAACTGAATGCAGAGAATATTATGAAAGCTCTATTAAACCCTTTCGTTGAGGAAATGGATGGAGAATACGAAATAGCTGTGGTTTTTGGAGGTATGTGATGAGGATATTAAGAAAAACCTCCCTAGGATTGCTTTTGATTGTTCTTTCCAGTTCATTCGTCGCTTGCAGCCAACAACCACCACAGCCAATTATGAGACCGCAGGTTTCTCAAATGAAGTCCATTGCAGAACTGGCAACCATGGAATGTTATTTCCATAATGTTGCCAAGTACACTGAAAAAGATGCCGCCGGCATTTTGTTGTGGAAAAAGGACAAGCATTTTTGGATCGAGTACAGCGGAATTGTAAAAATTGGGATTGATCCCTCGCTGCTGGTCGTTGAAGTGAAGGAGGACAATGTCACAATTCAGCTGCCCGATGCGAAAGTCCTTGATAATAAAGTGCATCCGACCTCTCTATCCAAAGATTCCTTTATAGTCGGCAAAAATTCTGCTGAAATAACTGGTGAAGATGAAATCCTGGCTTTTAAAGAAGCGCAGAATAATATGGTGCTGGCAGCATCACAGGATTCAGTTTTAATGGCCAATGCTCAACAACGGGCAAAAAAACTGCTTGAAGAATATATCGTTAATATTGGGGAAGCAGTTAACAAAAAGTATTCAATAACATGGCTTGATGGTTCTGGATTGGGAACTAAAACTGAAACCGGGGCTGGAGCTGGAACTGGAACTGGAATGACTGATACCTCAGAAAAACCATCTGATTCTGAGAAAGCAAAGACAGAGACTAATTAAGAAGCATCCTGCTCGTTTGCGGGGGATACGATACAAGATCTCATGAAATCGCCATTTCGATAAGGATGAGCAGCTTCAAGGCGTGAAGCTGCTCATCCTAAAAGTTGTAACTCAGTAGTAGCGTCACTGGTGACCCGAATCGAGCCCTTCGAAGTCAAAGGAAAGACCTCCATGGTGCATCAATTCGTACTGTATCTTCTCAGTGAACTCGCCTGACTAAACTGGATTAACGCAAGCAGACGGCCCCCGGGCCGTCTGCTATTTTACCTTCCCCTCTATTGCATTGGTTCCATTTCGAGGAAAGCGGCTATTCTTGTCCTGATCTGACCTAGATCGGTTTTGGAATAATCGGTCTCAATGGCCATGTAGGGCAGTCCATTGTCATTGACCAGCTGCTTGATTTCCCATTTTTCCA
The DNA here is from genome assembly GCA_964582675.1 of uncultured Clostridiaceae bacterium. Lineage (GTDB taxonomy): Bacteria > Bacillota > Clostridia > Clostridiales > Clostridiaceae > JG1575. Next base: position 8,371 of record CAZOTM010000064.1, on the reverse strand, counting down.
CGCTGTAGGGATGGCAGGTCTGGAGGACCACTTCGATGACCCCATCAACCTTGAATTCCTTCAATAATTCCGGCAGCATCTCCATCCTTTGAATGTTTGGGGACATGACGGAACAGCCGATCTTCATGTAGCGTTCGGCGATGGCCTTGGTAATATCCTCGGCGCTTTCATCCACCAGATGCCTGGCCGGCTTTACCCCGCCGCAATTCTCAAAACAGACCACCACTCCGCCGCTGGATTCTATGGTATTGACTATTTTGTCCAGAACACCGCCGATGGGACAGCCGGTTACGAGGATCCGCTTGAGCCCCGTGGGGATTGGTCGGTTGCCCAGCTCATAATCTTCCCTGGTTTGATCGATCAGTTCCCGAAGCTTTTTGCAGCCCGCTTCCAGATCAAACAGGAAGCCTGAGCCTTCGATGACCTTATACATATCAAAGCCTTTCAGGGGAGGCGGATCCAGTTTTCCCAGATCAAACAGCTCATTATACAGCCGTCTTTGGTGGTTTCTCTTCTCGACAGCCGCTCTGAGCTTTTCATCGGTTATTTCCACCCCAAACCGCTTTTCAAGGGTCTTGACGAGGAGCCGGACTTCCTTTTCCCACATGGCCGGGGCATATGCCCGGTCCACCCCCTGGGGCAGCTGCATAATGTAGGTGTCCTTGATTTCACCCAGGAGCTCATACATTTTTTTCTTGCCATCGCAGGTGGTCTCCCCGATGATGATGTCAGAAAAGTAAGTATACGGGCATTTATCCGTCAGGGCGTAGCCATAGCTGGATTTTATCAGGGGACACAGGTTTTTGGGCAGGTCCACTTCCGCATCATTTATCGTCTCATCACTCATGCCGCAGAGACCGACCGTAAGGAGACCAGCTGCATCAAGGATCTCCGTCGGGGTAAAAGTGCAGAAAATACCAGCGACCTTGCCGCCCTGCTCCTTGATTGCCTTGACCTTGAGAAAGCCCTCTTTCCTGGCATCCGCAAACTCCTCGAATCGCTTGGGTAAGTCTAGATTTGTCATTGCTTATCTCCTCTCCTTACTTGATTGCCTTGGCAGATAAGGCGGCGCCGATGGCTCCGGCATACCTGCCGTCGCTGTTTGACACCACTGTGGAGCCAAGTTTATTGGATAAGGATTCTATAATATAGTCGCTTTCGCACAGCCCGCCTGTAAGGTAGAACCGGGTATCCGGGGTGGCAAGCTTGCCGCACAGGGATTTTACCTTATTGGTGATGGACTCGACGATCCCAAAGGCGATGTCTGCCTTGGCGTGGCCGCTCCCGATGAGACTGACGACTTCCGATTCCGCAAATACGGTGCACATGGAGCTGATGCTGATGCCAGAACCGGTTTTCGCCAGATTGCACAGCTCAGCCAGACTGACCCCCAGTGAGTTGGCCATGATCTCCAGGAAACGGCCTGTCCCGGCGGAACACTTGTCATTCATAATAAAGTCGACCACCAGACCCTTGGCCACGGAAATGATTTTGGTATCCTGCCCGCCGATATCGATGACCGTACAGGCATCGTCACCGAATAAAAACCTCGCCCCTTTTCCATGGCAGGTTATTTCCGTAATGGTTTTATCCGCAAAGGGCACCGAAACACGGCCATAGCCGGTAGCCACGACTTTACTGCATTCCCCGGTTATGCCGATATCAGCAAGCTCCTGCCTGATCTTCTCAGCCGTATCAACACTGCTCCAGCCAGTCGGCATGACCCGTTTGTAGATCACTTCGTTCCCATTATCCATTACAACGACTTTTGCAGAGGTTGATCCGATATCAATACCTGTATAATACAATTTTAACTCCTGCCCTCTCCGATTTTCTTACATTCAAAAGTTATGCCCGTGACCGTACTTTCCCTGACAGCTTTATCCGGGATCCAATATTAATCCTGCTCCATTCCGTACCTATTAGGCTTTTTTGCCAGCCCGCCACAAAGCCTTACAACACGAAGAAGAAGAAGACCGGAGAACTCCATCCATATTGTTCTCCCGTCTTTCCGCCGGTCTTAGCGCCTGTCTTCAGTATAAGGCAACCAAGAATCCGTCTTTTTCCGGATAGGCCAGCCAAACTCCTTAGGGCAAACTACGTTACCGTAACCCTTCCCCCCAGGACCTTCATGTTATCCGATGGTGTGAAAATTAATCATCATGCCAGCCTGGTCACATTGCACCGGCCCATCTCTGCCTCCACTTTGTAGTATTGGCATAGGGACGGCTCGATGCTCATTTCACCAACCGCCTGCCGAATGCTCTCGAGGTTCAGGGGAGTGAACCTGACCGACAGGCCACAGCCTGCCGTGATTTCCCTCAGGGTCGGCATAACATCGATCCTGAAGCCCTTTTCCTTCAAGGCTTTTTGGACCGTCATGGCCACATGGGTGTTGCCAAAGGCAATCAGGCAATAGGTATCCTTCATATCCAAGCAGCCTCCACAGCAGTTTATAATTTAATTGCTTACTGTTTTTTAGTCAGCTTGGTAACAACTTCATTGTTGTTCCACTTCTCCACGGTCTTGCCCACTTTACTGGAGTGGTCGATTCCGTCGATGGTTTCAGCTTTTTCCAGCCAAGTCAGATATGGATCACGGATCGGGAATTTTTCATCAATTTTATTGCTTACCATAAAGTCTTTGAAGCTTTCAATACCGCAAGCCTCCAAATACTCTAAATTAAGGAAGGATGGAAGATCCTTCACCTCAGGGATCTTATCCTGTGGTATACCGTAGCTGTTCCAATAATCCGTATAGTTTTTGATGTTGGTTTCATTGACATCCCAGCTCAAAGTCCTGCCTTCAGCGCAAAGCTTCATGTACATGGTACGGAGGCCGACTGCCGGATCTACTCCGAAGTCATCGGCAAACATCATGCCGGCATTATAAGGATGTTGGTACATATATTTTATAGCCATGCAATGAGCCAGCACCAGTCTGGTAGTCAGTTCCGGGTGCTCTTTGGCAAAGTCACTGTTAATAAAGTACCCGCAATGCAATCCCCAGCCCGTTTCCAAATCGTCAGAAACATGTGCCCCCCATTCGGTGCCAACTACCTTGCCAAACCCCTCAAATTCAGCCATCGTGGCATAGGGGTCACAGCACATGTAGCCGTCGATTTGCCCGGCCTTCATTGCCACTATGGCATCATTGTCGTCCATGTCCACCCCCTGATACAGAGTAAAGTCGGTGGGGAGCCCGACCTGTTCACAGTAGCTCAGCCAATAAGGCGAGTACATATCAGCTTCTCCAACCGTGATCTTTGAGCCGACGATTTCTTCAGGAGAGTTGATATCCTTTCTTACAACAAAATATTTTGAACCTCCCAAGTGGCTTCCCGCAGGCATGAAAACCGGTGCCCCCTTATTGGCGCTTTTTACCATGGAACTGAAACCTGAGTAGCCGGCCACCATATCCCCCGAAGCCATTGCTGCCGCTGTCTGCCCGCTTTTCGTGACCACCACGTTCAATCCAAGGGCTTTATAGATCCCCGCATTTTCGCCGATGATCGCCGCCACCATGTGGTCACAATCGTTGTAGCCCATCTGAATCACAAAGTTCTTGTCTGCCTCAGGAATTGCCGGAAGCTTCGCCAGGTATGGCTCAACCTCCTTGGTTACTTCATAATCCACTTTTACGACATTCTTCTGGAGACTGCTGTCCTGGCATCCGGTAGCGATGGCGCCTAACATCATTGTTACAAGCAGAACGGATAATGTCTTTTTATTCATCTTACACTCCCCCATTAATTTATTTATTTTACCCAAATCAAGGTCAGATTAATTTGTCCTTTTTCATAGTCTTGTTTCCCCACGAGAAACTTCCATTGCAACTTAAACGAAAACTTTCCGTTTAATGCTTCCATCTCATCAGGAACGTCTCAATCAAGAGAAGTATCCTGTCCTGAGCGAAGCCCAAAACTCCGGCCAGCACCATGTAAGCCATGACTTTCTCAGTGATCATGTCCATCTGGGCCTGCTTGATAATGTAACCAAACCCGGAATTCGTTGCAATGAACTCTGCTCAGACGACCGACATCCATGCGGATCCTAAAGCGATTCGAACCCCGGTTATAAGTCCCGAAAGGGAACCCGGTAAGATTACATCTTTAACAATATCCTTGGTTTTTGCCCCCATACTTCGGGCGGCATTGTAAAAGTCCGAGTTAATACTTTTTACTCCAGCTACCGTATTGAGTATGACAGTGAAAATTGCATGGAACATGATAACAAAAATTGTGGGTCCGTCCCCCAACCCAAACCAGACGATTGCCAAGGGTACCCATGAGGTGGTGGGGATCTGCCGCAATGAGTTTATGAACGGTGCGATGGTGCGCATTACCAGCGGTGAATACCCCATGAGCATTCCCAGTGGGAAACCGATGATCGTTGCGTAATATACTCCGATGAGGACACGCCGCATCGTAATTCCCAAACTTCTGATTACATATAGGTCTGTAACTGCATAAAACAGCTCGTACAGAACATCTTCTAAATAAGGGAATATAAAAACTTTGTTAATCCTGTGGGCTGCAAAATACCAGATCGTCCCCAGTATCAGCAATGCAATAATGAACGAAAAATAGTAGCTTGCTCCGACCATGTTTCTGAAGTTGCGGTTGTCAGCCATTTTTGTCGACTCCAGCATACGGTTCATGTCCCGGTTCGCTTTATTAGCCATAACGATCCCCATTACCTCCTTTCGATGATCATCTCCAGAAACGCTTCGATACGGGTTCGTATCTGTCCCTCATCACCCGGATAAAAGTCTGTCTCAATGTGCAGGTATGGGGTATTGCAGTCCTTGCATACCTTCTCGATATTGCGTGACTCGATCCCGAAAGGATGACAGGAATGAAGCGTGATGTTAATCAACCCTTCAACCTTCCACTCTTCGATGGTAGCGGCTACCTGCTCCATCCGTTTGTGATTGGGTGACATAACTGCACAGGGCACATCCAAGTACTTCTCGGCTATCGAAACTATGGGATCCCGGTCTTCCGACTCATCAACCAGGCGTCGGCGGGAAACGATCCCGCTGCAGCCCTCATAACAAACGATGGTTCCGCCCAATTCCTCAACCACTGCAATGGTCTTATCCACAACACCGCCCAGTCCAGCCCCGGAAATCAGGATCCGCGGCGGTCGCTCCTCTGGTTTGTATGGTCCCTGACCATTCTTCCAGTTTTCTTCACACTCATCCAATATCTGCTTCAGTTTGTCATATTTGTCATATTTGTCGAATAAGTATTGTTCCCCGTCCATGATATTGCGCATGTTCAACCCGGTTATCGCCGGAGGCTCATGCTTCCCAAGCTCGTAGATCCTGGCTGCCTGGATTCGTTCCTTGTTGCACCACTTAATGGAATCACGCAGCATTTCATCGGTAATTGTTACCCCGAAACGCTCTTCCAGGTTTTCTTTGAAATTCCTGATCTCAGCTACCCAGGCATCCAATGAACGCTCCCTGTCGGGAACATTTGGCAGATGGATGACCTGCATGGGTTTTAGCTTGCCCAGCATCTCGTACATCTTCTTTTTCCCATCACAGGTCGTCTCTCCCACGACAACATCGGAAAAGTATGCATAGGGGCAGCTCTCTTCCAGCGCATGGCCATAGCTGGCCTTGATCAGCGGGCAAAGGTTTGCCGGCAGGTGGGTTTCCGCTGTTGCAATCGGGCTGCTGCTCTTGCCACATAGTCCTACCTTGTATAGTCCCGCCGCATAAATTACCTCAGCGGGAGCATATTGGCAAAAGGTTCCGCATATGTTTGCCCCCTTTTCCTTTAATTCCATAACCTTTAAGAACCCATTACGACGTGCTTCAGCAAATTCTTCAAAGCGCTCCGGCAAGGTAATCATAGTAAATCACTCCCCGCTAATAAGTATGAATTCCAATATTCATCATTTTATTTTTTACTGAACCATATCCCAGAATACTTAACTTTCTATTCTCGTTGCTTGAACCACCGCCGTGGTCTTGGACAATGAAAAAGGACATGTTCCCTTGGTTTTATAAAGTAATTACCTGGTTGATGTTTGCCCCAGCCAGCGCTGCATACAAATTCGGGAAACAGCCGATTCCTGCCGGCTCAATGAGCTTATCGGCGATCTCTCTTTGGTAGCAGCACCGGTCGCAGGCCATCAGAAGCATCCCTGTGGTTTTGCTGATGGCTGACAGCCGCTTGGCGATATCACTTTCATGGTGGAGCATAAATGTGTTGTCAAAAAAGAACATCATCCCTGCGACCTCAGCCCCGTGATTACCCGCTTCCAACTGTGGTATAATCATATTTTCCAAAATTTCCCTGGCATAAACCGATTCAAATACATACGCAACTCTCATTTTTTAATCTCCTTCGATTTTCAAATTTATTTTTTTATTCACTTACCATACCTGGTTCGATCTGTCCCTGGTTTTCAATGTCCTGAACGAAATCCAATACATCTTCATCTTCTTCATTTTTCACGTCCCCGTAATTAGCTGACTTTAATATATCCGTCAGCTGATTCAGATAACCATGAAACAAGTCATTTTTCCTGTCTCTGGGCCTTGGCAAATCAATCAAGACGTCCCCGAGGATCTTTCCATGATCCCTGGACATGACTATGACCCTGTCACTCAGATAAATTGCCTCATCCACATCATGAGTCACCATCAATACAGTTACCCTTTTCTTCAGAAGAATCGTTTCCAACTGGATCTGCAATAGCTTCCGCATTTGAAAATCTACTGCACCCAGAGGCTCATCCATAAGCAGGACCTCGGGATCGCAGGCCAGTGCTCTTAGCAAGGCGACCCTTTGTTTCATTCCGCCGGACAACTCGTGGACATAATAATTGGCATAGCCCTCCAATTGGCCAATCTCCAATAATTCCTGAAGCTTTTCCTCTCTATCCTTTTTTGATAATTTACTCAGCTTCATGGGGTACATGATATTCTCCCCCACCTTCATCCAGGGGAATAATGCATAATTCTGGAAAACAAATGCCCGATCCGGTCCCGGTTTTTCCACCTGGTTCCCGTTGATTAAGATCTGTCCTTCATCATGAGTCTGAAAACCGGCAATGATTGTGAGGGTAGTAGTTTTCCCACAGCCTGAAGGACCCAGCAGTGATACAAATTCTCCGTTTCTGACCTCAAAAGAAATATCTTTGAGCACAATATTCCTATTTCCCTTATTTCTTTTATTCTTAAACTCTTTTGTTATTCCTTTTACAGATATTGACATTTTCTGCACTTCCCATCACAGCTCAATGAATTTAATTCTGAGCATAATCCATAAACTTTCCGACATCCCCAATGCTGAAGTTAGTGTTTCCTTATTATTCAGCTCCTTTACCGTTTTGTTATAAATTTTAATGAAGTCTTTGAATCTTTCCGAATCAATCAAATCTTTCCTGACTACCAGACTGTATGAAATATAGTCCCCCTTTGAGACCGGGCTAAAACGGAGCCCCTCAAGTCCAATCGCTTTCGTAACATCGATGGCGGCCAAGTCGATCTGCTCATTCATTAATGAGAGAACCAGTGCGCCAGGGGTGATCTCTACCGTTTCATCTATATTGGGATAGCTTTTCTCAGCCAGCTCAGCAATATTACGCCTGTCCTGGCTGATCCCCAACACTCTTGTATCCTCAATTTCGCCAATAAAGGCCAATACATCGGAATTCATTACAACCGGACTGTAAATAACAAATCTGTCATCGGCGTTGATCAAGTGCACCGCTTTATGATTGCAATAAAAACCCATATCAATTTCGTCTGAGCTCAAGGCCCATTGCGAGGAATTACTTCAGCAATCCTGGAACTCATATGCTTCAAACTTAAAATCAGTGCCTGAAAATCCTGGATTCCCTCTGGCAGCCACGTTGGCTGCTATGATCCTTTGCAGCAGAAAGCCGCTGATATCATCCCCGGCACCTACTCTTAGCACATTGTCCTCAGTGGACCTTCTAGCATCCCTGGGCAGTACGGCAATCATGAGAGCGCCAGCAAGCAATGTTATGAAGATAATAAAATAGATCCGCCTATTGATATTCATTTTCCCGTCCCTTTACCTAACAGCATTCCTCCATGCCCTCTCCGAACAGATCAATGATTTCTCCATCAATCATGCGGAAGATGGCGTAACCAATGGCTCCATTTTTTTCACCGGAAATAATGAACTCAACCTCTGCTTCCTTGTCGATATTCTTGAATCTTATCGTCTGGTTCTCCACAGGTGCAGGTTTGGGAGGCGTTGTAGTCCATGTTCCGTCACTCTTGGCACATACTGCGGCAAGCCTCACATGTCCTACTTCCCTGAAAATCACCAGAAGGTCCTTCAGTCCGTCATTCGTGATATCTTCTTCGCAAGCCAGGATGA
>CAZOTM010000063.1:0-10213 GCA_964582675.1 uncultured Clostridiaceae bacterium | reverse complement strand
ACCTCTTTCAGTTCGGATTCATTTTGGGTTTCAATTTCCAGGAGCGGGAAGGGATATTCACTATGAGATACATTGTCGATTTCCACCAGGGTGGATTTATATCGATAGCTGATCCGGTCTTTGATGAGGATTTTCCGGCAGATTAAGCCCAACGCCTTAAAAATGTGGTGACCTGCCTCGGCATCCTTGATCTCAGTTTCGTATTCTTCCATTTCTTTGTATTTTTCCTGGGAGATCATCTTTTTACGGTCATATAGACATTTTTTGCTCCCGTGGTTCGGTCGGTCACTTCCCGGATTCGGGCATAACCTTTTTTTGAAAGGAGGCTCAATTCAGGAAAATCATAGATCGTATTGACCTGCGCTTCGTCCTTGACTCTGGTTAAATTATGCTTTTCAAGCTGGCTGATTATTTCAGGGATGTCAATTTCCAGGATTTTTACTTCGATTTCATTCATGCCAATCTCCCTTTCCCCGTAATCTTTGAATTTCTGATAAAACCTTGATTTCATTCTAACATTGATCAGGAAAGCAGCTTATGAATAAACTGTAAATACTGCTAGGCCGCTTTATCCTTGATGCGCTGGGCTTTTTTTGCGATCCGTCAAAAATTCGTCAAAAATTCTCGGATAACCTCTTTCTGGAGGTCCGCCGTGACTAAAGCGATCCGTTCCTTCGTGGACAGCTCCCGTTCTTTGGCGTGCAGTTTTTCCTGCAGTTCTTTTAGCTCCGCGGAGACGCGATCTTCATCGCTCAGCTTCGCCTTTTCCGTATAATCCCTGATGGCCTTGTTGATGGCATCCTGCTGCGCTTTCTCAGGCTTTTTGCGGTTCGCCTCGGTTGCCCTGGAGATCTCTGCATCCAGTTCGCTCTGGCTGTATGACTTCGCGGTTACTGTGGCTGTGCCTTCCGTGCCTTTATCTTCTGCCGCGGCTTCTACTGCACCGACAGCGCCATCTTCGGCGAAAAACTGCAGGGGAAGTATCAGCGGCTTCTTAGTGTTTTCCATTTTTATCCTCCTCGGCCCGTCCAGTTATCGGCTGTGCCAGTTCAATGCCCCGGCGGTGCCTATCCCGTTCAGTCCCGTGCCTTTTTACGCCATGCTCAGGGCATAATGGTTGCGCCGTCACCCTGGCGCAGGGAGATTCTGGCTCACCTCCTCATTTGATTCGTGCACTATTCAAATGATTGGCTCACCTCCTATCTTACTTCCTATTTTGACCGCGCCCTATTCGGTAACGACCAGAACCCTTGCAGGGCGGCTCACTGTTATAACGACATTCTGGTATGGCTCTGCAATGGTTTCTTGTACGCCTTCTCTTTTTGTGAGCTCTTCGACCAGCTCTTTCGTTGAAATGCTATTGATCATGGCACCCTCCTGATTTTGTGCATAAGAAAACCACCCCGCGTTAGCTAGGTGGTCTTTTAGTCTAATTCGTATTTGATGGGGTGCTTTTTAAGCCAATCCCACGCTTCTTTTACATTGACAGGGGCATCTGGGCTAAGTTTGTGTTCATACAACCCGTAGATAATCCACGGTCTTACCTTTTCATGAAATTCATCGTGTTTCTTCGACGGGATGACCATCATAAACCAAGCACCTCCTTAAGTAATTTTATTGCGTCTTCCATCAGCATCTGATTTTTCATTAAAACTACAGCATCTGCGATAAACTCATTAATCGAGCCATCATCGTAAGCGTTCTGTGCGTTTCCACTAACGGTTTTCTTTACGTACAAAGGATCAGACGTTATTTGAGTTGCTATGAATTTCCTGATCGGGGTATCAAACTCGTTCTTCGCATCTTCAAGGCTATTATATCGCGAAGGCTGGACATTGTAAAACTGTTTGACTGCGTCCCAGTGTTTCTTATGCGCAAATTCATGAGTCAGGATATCGTCCTGGTTCTTTGCTGGGAACCGACCGTCGGCCAGGAATTTTGCGACTGCCTCATCATCGCCCAAAGAATCGCATAAAAACATCAGGTTGTTCTTTTGCTGATAGGCAGCGATGCCCCCGGGAAACTTTTTCTCGGTGGCGATTACGATGTCATCAAGTTTTCCGAATTGCTTTTCGTATCTTTCCAGGTTCTTGTCCAAGAACTCAACGACCTTCTGTGTATTGGTGTTATAGCTTTGAATCCAGTATCGGGAGTTGTCTTTGTACTGATATGCCTTGATATCATCAAATCCACCACCGACTGCAAAGCGCTCCGGCCGTCCCATGAAGTCTGTCTTAGTCTCTTTCGCGTCCTCAAGTTTAAACTGCTTCCAGTCCGGGGTCTTGGTGTTCTCGTAGAGCTTCTCGAAATGCGCCCGGGCTTCCTTGTCGCCGTTTAACGCTTTCTGCCACTGCTTTTCAAAGTCGTCATCGATGGATTCTTTGGACAGGATCGCCTCATCTGGTTCCACTGGAGCTGTGCTGCAATAGCAATACGGATGGAGCGGTGGCATCTCCCCACGTTGATCCGCGCCTTTCAGGACAAACGGGGTATCAGAAGATTGTCTTACTTTTTCGAGGCAGTGTTTGCATGGATTCCCGAGCGGTACCCATTTAAAATGCGTATAGCCTGCCTTCTCGAAGCTGGCCGCCCTTGCGGGTGCCCGGACTCAGGCACCCTCGGTGCGCAGCAGGCGCTCCGCATCGGACTTTTTCCGGCTGTGAAGGTCAGACAAGGCTTTTGCCAGAGCTGACGGGTTCTTACCGTCAAAAATTCGTCAAAAATATAGTTCTTTCCAGTTCTTTTGAATATTTTCTAAAATCATCTGAAACGATCATTTTTCAGCGTTTGTTCTGCTGCTTTCCTTCTGGATATCAATCCAAAATACAATAAACCGTAGATTAGCCTTCAGGGATGATTTTATTTATAATGGATAATAGGAATAGAAAATCCCCGGGGGATCATTGGAGTGGACCATTCGAATTGGATATCAGGATTGGATATTTGGAGTGGAAATCTGGATTTGATCATAACCGCGCCGGGGACCAAAACCAAAGACCACGGGGTAAAAATAGAAAACTGCCTGGAAAAGGAGAGAAATCTTGAAATACATCGATATCATCAGAAACAGTTCGTACAGGGGCAGGCCGATGCTGGCCAAAGCCGGCTTTGATCACTTTGAGCTCAGCAGCGAGGCGCTTCACAGGGAGTTTGAAATATTGTCCACCGATGATTATGAAGGCAACCGGGTCTATGAGCGGAGTATCATCTTCCTGTTTGTGACAGCGGTTGAAGAGCTTTTTCCTGGTGTCAGGGTTAATGTGGAACATTCCATCAGCCAGGGGTTATACATTGAATTGGTGAAGGGGGCGGGGGCTCCCGCCAAGGAAATCATGGCGGCGGAGGTGGATATCCACTTGAAAATCAAGGGGAGGATGCAGGAATTGGTCCGGCGGGACCTTCCCGTCAACAAGCGCATCATGAGCCCGGAGGAAGCCGGAAAACTCTTTAGGGAGCGCAGCTATTTGGATAAGGCGGCCCTCTTCCAAACGGTGGCTGGGGACAAGGAAATAGCCGTTTATGAGCTGGATGGTGTCTACGGAAGTTTCTACGGTGCCCTGGCGCCTTATACAGGATATCTTGACCTGTTTGACTTGGTGAAGTACAAAACGGGCTTGGTACTGCTGTATCCTTCCCTGAGTGAGCCCCATTCCGTGCCTGTATTCTATACCCAGGAAAAACTCTATCAGATTTTTCGGGAAACCGGGGAATGGGAAGCGATCATCGGGGCGGGGACTGTGGGGGCTTTGAATCAAATCATCCAACAGGGGGAAGGGAAACGGCTGATTTCCGTAGCTGAGGGGTTGCAGGAAAAAAAATATGCCTGCATTGCCGATGCCATCGTCAAACGGCCGCATACAAGAATCGTCCTAATTGCCGGGCCGTCTTCATCCGGGAAAACCACCTCCTCCAGGCGGCTGGCAGTCCAGCTGATGGTCAACGGGATATCGCCCTATCCAATTGAAATGGATAACTACTTTGTCAATCGAAAGGATACGCCGCGCCTGGCCGATGGCAGCTATGATTATGAATCCCTGGGAGCCATCGATCTCCATGCCTTCAATCAGGATATTCAAAGCCTTTTAAACGGGGAGGCGGTGACGCTCCCGAAATTTGACTTTAAAACCGGCCGAAGAGAAGCAGGGGATCGGACGATCACCATTCCCAAAGCCGGGGTGATGATCATCGAAGGAATCCATGCATTGAATCCAGCCTTGTTGGATTCCATCGCTGAGAAATATAAATTCAAGGTATACGTCAGTGCGTTAACCCAGCTTAATTTGGATCTCCACAACCGGATCTCCACCAGTGATGTGAGAAAAATCAGACGAATGGTCAGAGACCATCGGACCAGGGGATACTCCCCGGATGAAACCCTGACCATGTTCAAAACAGTCACTAAGGGTGAAAAAATCTACATCTTCCCCTATCAGGAGGAAGCGGATGAAATGTTCAATACCACCCTGGTATATGAACTGCCGGTGTTAAAAAAACATGCCCTGCCCTTATTGATGGAAATCCCGAAAGACAGTCCCAACTATCACGAAGCCCGACGACTGATCACCATGCTCTCCTTCATCGCCGATATGGCAGATGAACCTGTCCCTGCCAATTCAGTCCTGCGCGAATTTATCGGCGGCAGCTTCTTTGATTGAGCCGTGATGAATCATAGCGCCCCTCGCAGCGGTTTGTTCAAGGCGGACGCCGGGGATTTTTAGAGCAGGCGGAAAACCTCCGGGAGCTTCCTTTCGCTTGGGCAGTCATTTTCAAAAAATTATAGGGTGGGGGAATGGGTATTGTCCTCCCGGCGGGATAATCTCCGGTTTTTCATGTTAAAATAAACATATCAATGACTGGGGGGTGGCATATTATGGCCATTGCAAAAAAGAAATCTATTTACATGCCGGAAATTAAAAGGGCATTGTTAATCTATAACCCTGGTTCAGGCGATGGGAAATTTGGCTTACAATTGGACACCGTCCTCAGAATGTACCATAAAGACGGGTATCTGGCAGACGTTTTCCGTCTTGACGGCAATATCCCCCTGGAGGTTGTTCTGGATGATGTCAAGGGAAAATATGAACACATAGTGATCGCCGGCGGCGATGGCAGTGTCAATTACCTGATCAATGAAATGATGCAAAGGGACATCGATTTGCCCATCGGCATACTGCCCATGGGCACCGCCAACGATTTTGCCCTCTACATCGGGATGTCGCAGAACATCCAGGAGTCCATGCGGCAGATCCTGACGCTGCCAATCCAATATATGGATATTGGCAAGGTCAATGACCAGTACTTTGTCAATGTCCTCTCCATCGGTTTTTTCACGGATGTATCGCAAAAGACGGATACTGAACTGAAAAATACCATCGGCAAGCTGGCTTACTATTTAAAAAGTCTGGAACTCTTAAGGGAAGTTAGAAAAATCAACATTAAGATCGAATCCCCGGATTTAACCTATGATGGTGAAATCTATCTCCTGATGGTGTTCAACGGAGTGAGCGCCGGAGGCCACCGAGTGGCCTATAAGTCCATCGGCAATGACGGGAAACTGGACTTGATCCTGGTGAAATCCAACCTGAATACCTTAGTACCCACCCTGGTAAAATTTATGATGGGTGAGGATTTGAGTGAAGGGGATCAAAGTTCAATTTTATATGTGCAGACGCCATACATTAAAATCACCTGCAGCGATAGCGTACCAACTGACGTGGATGGGGAAAAAGGACCGGACTTTCCCATGGAGATCACCTGTTTGAATAAAAAACTTAAGGTACTTGGAGTCAAAGCCAGTATTTAGTAAAGGAAACAAGCAATGCAGCAACAAGAGCAGAATAAGAATCCGATCTATTCGTCCATTCATGGATCCTATTGGATGGCCTTCGCCGGTCTCCTGGGCTTTGCTACAGTGTTTTTAAGCGGTCGGGGCTTTACTGCGACGGAAATTGGGATCACCTTATCCCTGGCGAACATTGCGGCAGCCTTCCTGCAGCCTTATGTAGCGGCGTTTTGCGACCGACAGGACAAGATCTCCGTAAATAGGATCATCCTGGGGTTCGGCTTGGCCGTCATTTTGGTCGGAGCCATCCTGCTGAGGGTTCAATCCAAAGCCGCAGTCCAGATCCTCTATGGCATTATGGCGGCCATGATGCTGGTCATCAACCCATTGGTGACCTCCATCGGAATGACATTGAACAATCAGGGGTTTCGCATCGATTTTGGATTCGCCCGGGGCATCGGCTCCCTGACCTTTGCCTTGGTCACGGCCATTGCCGGCGGGTTAATCGAGAACTTCGGCGTGGACAGCATCATCCTCCTGACCCAAATCGCCATGGTGGTCTTTCTCGGGTTTATTTTCAGACTGGAACGCAGCGGGTTGGGTCAAACCTCCAGTTTGACGGCCTTCAGGCCGGAAGCTTTGGGGATCAGGGAGTTCTTTTCCGTATACAAAGGCTTTGCATCTCTCCTTCTGGGGATCGGCTTTATGTTTGTGTTTCATAATATAACCAACACCTACCTCCTGCAGATGGTGCTCCATGTGGGCGGCACCACGGCTGACATGGGGGTTTCCCTGGGACTGGCAGCCATGGTGGAAATCCCGGGCATGATGGCCTTCAGCTGGATCCTAAAGCGGCAGAACACTGAAAAGATCATCAGGCTGACCACTGTGTTCTGGGTCATCAAAGCCGTCTTGTTCTTTTTAGCAACCTCAGTCACCGGCCTTAATATTGCCCAGTCATTACAGGCAGTATCCTTTGCCCTCTATTTGCCGGCCGCCGTTTATTTTACCAATCAGGTCATCCGCGGTGGTGATAAAGTCAAGGGTCAGACGTTTTTGGCCACTGCAGGAACAGCTGGGGCAATCGCCGGCAACGTCCTGGGGGGCTTTATCGCCGACAACGGGGGGATATCCAATATGCTTTATGCCGGCATTGTGTTTACGATCCTGGGGTTTATTTTTATTAACCATGGGTTGAATGTCATTAAGGGCTGGGCTGTTTCCAACCGGCGGGAAAACGAACTATGATCTATATTGACGTGATATGAAAGGAAAAGACCTATGGAAAGACTGAATGTACTGTACTACTCGTCGATTTTGAACCGGGAGATCAAGGATGAGATGGATGATACCATCGGGATCCTGAAGGACATCTACGTGAATAAAGGGGTTGGTTATCCCAAAGCCATAGGTTATAAAGTGGAAAAGCATAATGAAATGTTTCACTATGAATTCAAATCCATCGAATTCTACGAGGACAACAATGAAAAAGTCCATATAGAGGTCAAGGGGGCCAGGGATATCATCCCACAGAGCTATTCGTTCAAGATTTCCGAGGACATCATCGGGAAACAGGTATTGGATTCCACGGGGAAAGCCAGTTTTACCGTTTATGACGTCCGGATGGCGCAGCTGGATGACGGACTGAGATTATTGGCCGTGGATAAATCCCGAAGTGCCTGGGCCAGGACCAAAAAGCTGTCCAAACTGCTCAATTTGTGGGACAACCTGACTCATGGCAAAAGCAATGATTCTCTGATCATGTGGGATGATGTGCAAAGCCTCCACGGGAGCAGGGAAAGCGGCAGCCAGCTGGTTTTGACCGTGCCTTACCAGGAGCTGGCCACGCTGCACCCGGCGGATCTGGCGGAAATCCTGGAGGATGTGGAAGCCCATTACCGGTCGAAGGTTTTTGAAGCCCTGGACGAGGAATTGGTTGCGGACATATTGGAAGAGATCGAGGAGCATGATGTCCAGGCGCAGATCCTGTCCAGCTTGTCAGAAGAAAAAGCCCAGGAGATCCTGGAGATCATTCCCAATGATGAGATCGCTGAGATCCTGGAAGAAATGGATGAGGACGCCAGAGCCAGGATTATGTCCAGGCTGGAATCGGAGGATGCCTCGGAGGTCACCGAATTGTTATCCTATGAAAATGAGGAAGCCGGCTCCATCATGGCCAAGGACTTTTTATCCCTTCTGGAAAACATCACCGTCCGGGAAGCCATTGAGGTGCTGAAGGACCTGGGCGACGAATACGATTCCGAGGATATGTATTATATTTTCATCACGGATATTTCCGGGGAACTCAAAGGCTATATCTCCATGAGTGACCTGATCCAGAAATCGGACGCAGCGGTATTATCAGACATCATGAATTCCCACGTGGAAGAGATTTCAGTGGATGATAATTCATCAACTGCAGTGGACCTGGCAATCAAGTATGAACTGTTGCAGATCCCGGTGGTCGATGACGACCGAAAGCTGGTGGGGGTTATCAATATCCATGACATCATTGATGAGTTTTTGGCGCCGTTATGGAAAAAGAACTGACACCCAGGAACGGCTTATAAATACTGACATAAAACATTGAATATAAAACACTGATTGTAAACACTGATTGTAAACACTGATTGTAAACACTGATTGTAAACACTGAATAAAAAGCACTGATTACAGCCGGACCGATGAATATACGGATGGGAGAAGAGCCTCCACAATGAAAGCTCCTTGAGAAAACCTGAAAGGCAGTCTTTGTCTTTCAGGTTTTTCATCAGGTTTTCATCAAGTATGGCCAAATCAACATAAATTGGAGGAGGGATCCAGTGGGCGAGTTGGATGATTTTATGAATAGTCTCCATGTTCCGATTTTTGGATACACTGATTTTAGAACGCTGGAGGCGTTTGCCGGGTACTATGATCAGCGGCCGGAGGGCTTTGCCAATCCCTTTGAACAAATCAATCCGGCAGGCAGGCTAAGACCCCTGCCGGAAGAACCTGAACTGACCAACATCATTTCCCTGGGCTTCCCTTATGCCTTCTCCACGGATGTCAAGTACCCAGCCTTCTCCCTTTATACCAGAGGGAGGGATTACCACCAGGTCATCCGCCCATACCTCTTAAAAGTGGCTGAGTTTATTACCGCCAGGGGCTATCGGGCGAAGATCCAGTGTGACGCCAGCCCGCTTCCGGAAAGGCTCATCGCTTTTGCCGCCGGACTTGGCTCCCTGGGGCGGAACCATCTCCTGATCCATCCTGATTTCGGCAGCTATATTTTCCTGGGTGAAGTCCTCACGGACATGGCGTTGGACGTTAAGCCCAGAGTGCTGCGGGCTAGCCACATCAAGAGCTTTGATGCCTGCGGCAGCTGCCGGAACTGCATTACTGCCTGTCCTGCCAGGATCCTCGGCTTTGAATACTGTGACACGACCAGGTGTTTGGCCTACATTACTCAGAAAAAGCAGCTTGCGATCGAGGAAATCAAGAGTTTAGGAGGCCGGCTGTTCGGATGCGATACCTGTCAAATCGTATGCCCCTGCAATGAGGGCAAAGCCAATACCGGCATGGCGGAATTCGCCCCCCTGCCTTACATGGCAGAGCCAAATCTGGATGAGATCGCCAGGTTATCCAAGCGGGATTTCATAAAATACCGCATGGTTTCAGCCGGCTGGCGGGGAAAGGGTGTCCTCCAGAGGAATGCGGCGATCGCTTTGGCCCAAACGGGGAAGTTTATTGCCCCGGATGGGGTAAAATCTGATAAACTGAAAGCAGAATTAATCAAAATAGAAAAGTTATACAAGGATGGATGAAATGGCCAGGATATCAAAGATGACCGATATTTTGCTGAAAATGACCGGATTATTCCAACATCTGCCCATTGGAATGCAGAAAAAAGTGGCAGGAGCCTACATTGACTACAAATTCAAGTCAGATATCAAAATCAAAATAAAAAATGGCAATATTCTGAAGGAAACGGAGGGACCCTGCATTTTCATCGCCAACCACCTGTCCAATCTGGACGGGGTGGTATTAACCAAGTTATTGAAAAAATACGACCCTTACTTTGTGGCCGGGGTCAAACTCTCCCAGGATAATTTTACGAACTTTTTCAAGCATGTCATCAAAACCATAGAAATCAAGCCCAATTCGGCGGACATTGATTCCATGCGGGCAATCGTCAACACCCTAAAAAATCAGGAATCGGTGATGATGTTTCCGGAAGGGACCAGATCAAGGACCGGAGCCATGAGCGAAGCGAAGAAGGGGATCCTCCTCATCGCCAAAATGACGAAAGCCACCATCGTTCCCATTGCCTTAATGGGTACTGAAAAGGTGTTGCCCGTCAATACGGCGGGGGAAATGAGCAAGGAGCGACCCCGCAAAGGGGAGATCAAGGTAGTGGTGGGGGAGCCCTTCAAGGTGAGGGACAAACGT
>CAZOTM010000062.1:0-10220 GCA_964582675.1 uncultured Clostridiaceae bacterium | reverse complement strand
GGAGATAGGCGTAATGCTCAATGATGGTTTCAGCCATCAACTGGAAGTCGCTATTGCTGATTTGGGAAAGTGCGGTTTCTTCGACGCTGCCGTCTTCGTATCTTGTATATACCTGCTCCCTGGATGCGATGTAGACCCCGCAGTTATCGGATTCCTGGAAATCTGCCAGGCAGCCGAACAGGGTGAACTTCGCCCTATAGGGAGCGTCCGCGTGGGGGCAGAAGGTGTCGCAGTTGCCGCATTCGTTGCACATATAGTCCATGTGGAGGATCTGGTGCAGGTCCCCCTGGGACGGGACCCTGATGGGGACGTTGGCCCGGTTTGGACAGACCTCGGTGCAGATCTCACAAATCGTGTTGCAGGACAGGCAGCGCTTGGCTTCCGCTATTCCCTCCCTGGGCGGGATCAGAATGGCCTTATTATCGTAGATCCGCTCCCATGAGCTGTCCACTCTGGCAGGCATGATCTCATAGTCCGGTTTTTCCCGACGGATGATCTCCAGAGCCGCATCCTTGGCGTAAGCCATGGCATACACCGCCTGGAGCCTGGACACCTTGTCCTTTTTGATGATCACTGCCTCCTCAAAGCCGGCATTGGTGCCGATGGATGACAGGACATAATCGAACCCGGTCATCGCCGTTAACTGGTCCTGGGAGACCGACAGCTTTAATTCCACCCCCAGCTTGAGGATCATGGCCAGATCACGCTCCATGGCTCCGGCGCTGAGGCCGGTCTGTTTCCTGGTGGTGTTGAGGATGCCGAAGGGCTTGTCCTTGCTTTCGGCAACGGTTACCGCAAAGCCTGCCCGTTGGAGGTAGTAGGCGCAGGATAATCCCTGGACACCGGCCCCAATGATCAGGACAGTTTTGCCCATGGGCTGGGGGCGGACCGTTTTAGCCAATACTTCTGCAAAGCCATGGTCGGTGGCCAGCTTCTTCATTCCCCGAATATCGATGGTCTTGTCGTAATCCACCCTGGTGCACCGTTTCGTACAGGGGTGATAACAGATTTCCCCCAGGATATTGGGCAGGGCATTGTCTTGGAGGATGACTTCCACTGCTTCCTGGTATTTGCCTTCCCCGATGAGGTTCAAATAAGCTGGGACATCCTGGTGGATGGGACAGCCGCCGTCCTTGCAGGGCGCTTTGAAGCAGTTAAACAGGGGAAGCCGGGAGTCGGTTTTCCGCAGGATGATCTCCTCCCGGTAGTCCTTGCGGTTGCGCTCATCCGTCATGATGGCCTTGCGCAGGTCAACGATGGCTTCATAGTCCGGGCCCGTATAGCGCTCCTCCATGGCCAGGCGGCCATTTTCAGCGATCTGCCGGAGCCTTTCGTAGCCTCCCGGTTTTAACAGGGTGGTGCAGACGGTGACGGGGAGGATCCCGGCGTTGATGAAGGCCTCGATATTAAGACCATCGGCGCCGCCGGAATAGGACATGGGCAGCCGACTTCCAAATACCTCCGCCAGTTTTTCCGCCACATGGATGGACAGGGGCAGGAGAGCCCGCCCCGAGGCGTACATTTCGCCTCCCGGCAGTTCGTTGGCTTTGATCAGGACCGGGAAGGTATTGGTCAGCTTGACGCCGAACCGGACCCCATGGTCCGCCGCAGTTTTCAAGAACCCTTCCAAGAGCTCCACCGCTTCGGCGAACTGAAGGTCGGACTTAAAATGGCTCTCATCAAAGGCCAGGTAGTCAAAGCCCAGTTCATCCACGATCCGGCGGGCTTCCCCATAGCCCAGAAGGGTCGGGTTGCATTTTAAAAATACGGTGAGCTGTTTTTCCACCAGCAGGTAATTGACGATCCCCAGGATCTCATTTGCCGGGCAGCCATGCATGGTGGACAGGGCCAGGCTGGTGCAGATGTTGGGCGAGACATCATCCAGGTCGGCCTTGGTAAAGTGCTTAAACCCGGGGAGCCATTTTTCGATTTCCGCCTTGCAGTCGTTAAACACCTCCGTCCCCGAGGCATCCTTCATGGTGTTCAGGAAATTGTCGATCTTAGCTGATTGGATCCCCTCCAGGTTGTAGCCGCAGCTCATGTTGAAGGCAAAATCCCGGGTTTCGGACAGACCGTATTCCTTCATCAGGATATGGCATAGGAACCAGGCTTTGATGTACTCGGCCATGGCCTCCTCCACCCTCAGCTCCGTTGACCATTCCACGTTATAGCCTTCGTCCGCCGCATTGATGCAGGGTTTGGCCAGGGCGTGGCGCAAATCCTCCCCATCCATGGTCTGGACGGTTTTCAGCTCAATGAATCTGGCTCCGGCCAGAAAAGATGCCACGATATTCTGGGCCAGCTGGGTATGGGGTCCCGCCGCCGGACCGACGGGGGATCCCAGGGTCTCGCCGAAGTTTAGTTTGATCCTTTGATTGCCCTTGTTCTGGTAAAATTTACGGGTGGAGATTCCAAATACCCTGTCTTCCTGTTTGGCTTCCTCAGTGATCCGCTGCAACAGGTCACTTAAGGGTATACATCTCATTAAATCAGACATCTGCTCCTCCTTGGGATTCGATCCAGGTTCCGGTTTTGCCTTCCAGGGCTTCCCCGGCTTTTTCCAGGGAAGTTATCAGAGCGCGCCGGCCGGCCTTTGATTCAGCAAACGCCACCGCGGCTTCCACCTTTGGCAGCATGGAGCCTTTGGCAAACTCATTGCCGGCGATATACTGTCGGGCTTCCTCCGGGGTCAGGCGATCCAGCCATTGCACATCCGGTTTGCCGAATCGGATGGCCACCTTTTCCACTGCCGTCAAAATGATGAACACATCTGCATCCGTCTGCTCCGCCAGCTTTTCCGAAGTGAAGTCCTTGTCGATGACTGCGGCAATGGACTCGTAGTGGGTATCATGATCGATGACCGGAATCCCGCCGCCGCCGGCGGCGATCACCACAGAGCCTGATTCCACGATGGAGTTGATGGCCTTGATCCCGACGATCCGCACCGGTTTGGGGGATGGCACCACCCGCCGATAGCCCCGGCCGGCATCCTCTTTGACGTCAAAGCCCTGTTTCTTCAATTCTTCCACCTCATCCGCCCCGTAAAACCTGCCGATGGGCTTGGAGGGGTCTAAAAAGGCCGGATCATTTTTATCCACCAGAACCTCGGTCACCACAGTGACCACATCCTGGGAAATATGGCGTTTTCTCATTTCATTGATGATGGCATTCTGCAGGTGGTAGCCAATGTATCCCTGGCTCATGGCTCCGCACTCCGGCAGGGGCATGTGGGGAATCTTGCCTTCGCTTCGTCCCGCCGTATCAAAGGCCAGGTTGATCATCCCCACTTGGGGGCCGTTGCCGTGGGACAGGATCAGTCCATAACCCTGTTGGATCAGGTCGACGATGGATACCGCCGTGATCTTTACAGCCTCCATTTGTTCCTCCGGAGTATTTCCCAATGCATTGCCCCCCAGGGCAAGTGCCAGTCGTTTTCCCATACTGATAGTCTCCTCGTAACCCATGATTTCGTTGATGTGCGGCATCCTCTGCGGATAACGCATTTTGGCGGATAGATGGCCCGGTGCCCCGATAATAGGCCACTCCGGCCTGCCGGCTTGCCCCGTCGATGCCTGGTTCCAATGACTTTCCCCGGCCGGTCCGATTGATTTTGCCCGCTTTATTCCGAAACTCTCGGTTTCCCCTTGTCCGCCAGATTTTTAAGGGTAGCCGCCGGATTTTTCACCTTTTGCAGGAAGATCATGGCGGCGATGATGTATGGCTTATAGCCGGCTTCCTTATACAGGGGGATTCTGTAGCGGTCGAAGACGCTGGCAGCCACCTCGCCTTCCTTGGTGGAAAGACCGGTGATGTCGGCCGGCAGACAGTGCATGTACAAAGCCTTGCCGTCCTTGGTGAGCTTCATCATTTCCTCGGTACAGGTCCAATCCTTATGGTTGGCGTTCTCCGCCAGCAGTTCCTTTTCCAGGGCCTTGATGCCTTCCATGTCGCCGTCGCCGTAAAGGACGGTCCGCTTTTCCATGGCCTTGAAGGGGGCCCAGCTTTTAGGATAAACGATGTCCGCATCCCGGAAGGCTTCCGCCATATCATTGGTTTTCGAGAAGGCGCCGCCGTAGCTTTCCGCATGCTTTTGGGCCACTGCCTCCACCTCAGCCATGACTTCATAGCCTTCGGGATGAGCCAGCACTACATTCATGCCGAATCTGGTCATCAGGCCGATGATCCCCTGGGGGACCGACAGGGGCTTGCCGTAGGACGGGGAATAAGCCCAGGTCATGGCGATTTTCTTGCCCTTGAGGTTTTCCACGCCGCCGAATTCATGGATGATATGGAGCATATCCGCCATGGCCTGGGTGGGATGGTCGATGTCGCACTGCAGGTTGACGATGGTCGGCCGCTGCTCCAACACTCCGTCGGCGTGACCCTCTTTGACATAGTCGGACACATTCTTCATGTAGGTGTGGCCTTTGCCGATGTACATGTCATCCCGGATGCCGATGACATCGGCCATGAAGGAGATCATGTTGGAGGTTTCCCGGACCGTTTCCCCATGGGCGATCTGCGACTTGCCTTCGTCCAGATCCTGGATCTCCAATCCCAGGAGATTGCAGGCGGAGGCATAGGAGAACCTGGTCCTGGTGGAGTTGTCCCGGAACAGGGAGATCCCCAGCCCGGAATCGAATATTTTCGAGGAAATATTATTTTCCCTTAAGTTTCGCAACGCATCCGCCACCGCGAAAACCGACTTCAATTCATCCTGGGTCTTATCCCAGGTCAACAGGAAGTCCTCATTGTACATCTTGGAGTGGTCGAGTCCCTTAAGCGTATTCAACAATCCCTGTAATTTTTCCATTTCTTACCTCACCTTTTTTTTGTTTTCGTATCCATGGGTTACAGATTCAGTCCGTAACCCGGTTGTCTGTCAATTCCCATCCCTTTTGCCGGGTTCATCCCTGGGGCTCCGCCGGCTCTTTCGGATGCGCTCTGTCTTTTCATGTCCTTCCGGGCGTTTGGATCGCTACAGGCATTCCCCGAGATTTGACGCTCAGCCTGTTCCTGCCGTTTAAGAGACCGGTTAAGGAAATCGCATCTGTCCGATTGATTTCCAGGCTCAGCTTCCAACTGATCCCTAATCTGCTGTCTGCATCTGTATAGTAAGCAAACACCGTGCCAGGGAAAGGAGTTTCAACGAGTTTATTTTTTGTAATCGTAAACCAGTGTAATATTCCAGGCAATAACCGTCTGTCACTATCAATTTTATACCAAAACCCCGGTGATTGATTAAACATTATATTAATATTCATAGTTTCCCGGTCGGCCAATCCCCCTGGACCATCGGGAGCGCTTATCAAAATGATAAATTTTATCATTTTGATAAGCACTCCCTTGAAAACCATTACGGGTTTCATCCCTTTGAATTGAGTGGTTGTGTGAAATCCGGGGGAATCTTTTTCATTCCTGTAAAAAATCCCCGGAGTTTTGGACATTCATGCAATTTTACGGTTCCTTATCATTTTGATAACATGCCCAGCCGACGGTAAAGGGTCGCGATCCCGATCCCCAGAGCTTTGGCAGCCTGTTTCTTGCCTTCGGTGGTATTGCCAAAATAAGCCACCGCCCGTTCGATTTCCCCATCTTCCATGGCCTGGAGGGTTTGAAAGCTCCTGGGTGCATCCTCCGCTTGGGGTTTTGGGAGCTGCTCCGCCGTCTGTTTTAATATATCCTCGGCAATCATCCCTTTGGTGATCCTGCCGGCATCCGCAATGGTTATGAGGTATTGGGTGACATTTTCCAATTCCCGGACATTGCCCGGCCAGGGATATTGCCTGAAAATCTCCATAACCTCCGGCTCGATGACCGTGACGTGTTTATCAAACAGGGCATTATATTTCGCCAGGAAGGTCTTGAACAGCTCTTCCATATCATCCGCCCGGTCTCTTAAGGGGGGGACATTGATGGGGATGACGTTGATCCGGTAAAACAGATCCCGCCGGAACTGATTTTTGCGGATCATCTCCTCAATGTCCCGGTTGGTGGCGGTGATCACCCGGATGTCCAGTTCCCTTAATTCGTTGGAGCCGATCCTGGTAAAGGTCCTCTCCTGAAGGATGCGCAGCACCTTGCTTTGCAGATACAAAGGCATGTCGCCGATCTCATCGAGGAACAACGTGCCCTTGTTGGCCAGTTCGAACTTGCCGATCCGCCCCGATCCGGAAGCCCCTGAAAAAGCCCCCTTCACATAACCGAACAGCTCGGACTCCAGGAGGGTATCCGGGATTGCTGCGCAGTTGATGCCGATGAAGGGTTCCTCCCTCCGGTGGGAGGCGGCATGGATCGCCCGGGCGATCAATTCCTTGCCCGTGCCGGATTCGCCCCGGATGAACACCGTGGAGTCATTGCCGGCCACCTTGATGATCGTCGCCTTAATCTCCTTCATCCCCGCCGATTCCCCCACAATATTGTCCGAGGTGATCAGCCGGGATTCCTGAGTGATCCGGTAGGCGGTTTGCTTGATGTCCTTGAGGGTCCTGAAAATGATGATCCGGTCATAATCCCGGTATAAGCCCCCCAGCCTGAGGACCTTGCCCAGAACGGAATAACTTTTGCCGTCGACCTCCAATTTATACTCCAGCCCGTCCTCCGAATCCCCGGAGCCCTCCTCTAATGTCAGGTGATGCCCCAGGGTATTCTCCAGGAAGCGGAATTTTAAGCCGGCCTTCCGATTGATATAGACGATCTGATTGTCCTTGTTGATGACGATCACGCCATTTTCCACATCATCCAATATTTTTCGGAGCATCCGGATCCCGTTCAAATTTTCTTCGGCCGTGATATGCTCTGACACCTTGGCGGATATCAGGCTGCTCATCTGCTTGACAAAATCCGTATGGCTCTCCAGGTTGGAGTTGATATAGTCCCTTTGCTCCAGGGTCGTGCAGACCAAGCCGATGACTCCGATATTGGCCCCCCGGTACTTGATGGGGGAGGAGACCTCCAGTGTCTCCAGACAGGTCCCCTTGGCGTCGCAGTAGCGGCAGATCTCATCCTCCCGGGGAAATTGAACGATCCGCTGCACCCCGGTTTTCAGGACATTGGAATAAACCAGCCCCGGAGATTTTGAATTTACCCGCTTATGAAAGATCCCCGTCCCGGCAATCCGCTCCATGGTATCATCGACGATTTCCACATCCAATTTCAACACGGATGCGATGACCTCGGCATATTTTGTCACATCCCGCTGGATGTCCTTCAGATAACGTCGCTTGTCTTCAGCCATTTTCCCTCCCTGTGAAGGACCTCCAGTCAAAGCTGATCCTCCCATGAACCCATCTCCCTTCATTATACCGTTAATTATCAATATGATAAACAACCCGCCTTACCAATTCCCTTAAAATTGACCAAATTGACCAACTTGAACGGAATTTGTCCTCTGCCGTTTGCACCGGGATCATTAAGGCGCCGATCCAGACTCTCCAGTTTTCAACGTTTCTCAGTTAACCCTACCGTAAATCCCACAGCAAAACCCAAAGCAAGACCTTCGCCAACCAGACGCAAGCCCTTAGTAAACCTCCTGCGAACCCATAGCAAACCCTGCTGCAGGTTTTGCGAAACTTTTCGAATGAGTTTTAGAAACTTTGTTAATATTTCTTCAAGTCGTTTTATTGTAAACCTTTTTTCTATCTGCTATACTTTGGTTATTGAATCAGGATATTGGGATAAGAGGGAGACATTCCGGGTCGCTTTACCTTTCATTCCCCGGCTGACTGACTGTTTAAACCATTAAACGGTCTATTTGTGTTTGACACAGATGATATCGGAACGATTTTTGAAACCTTATACCACACGTGCCATTGGGCCGGGAGGATCATTATGTATAGTTTTAAAGTGAACGGCAAGGAAATCCATACGGAACAGGATATCAGCCTGATGAAGTTTCTGCGGGAGGAGCTGAACCTGGTTTCCGTTAAGAACGGCTGCAGCGAAGGCTTTTGCGGGACCTGCTCCGTCCTTTTGGATGGCCGGCTGATGAAGTCCTGCGTTTTAAAAACTTCCAAACTGGAGGGTAAGTCCGTCCATACCCTGGAGGGCTTCTCCCCCTTGGAAAAAACGGTTTATGCCCACGCCTTCGAAAAAATGGGCGCCGTCCAATGCGGTTTCTGCACCCCGGGCATGATCGTGGCTGCCAAAGCCCTCATCGATGCCAAGCCTAATCCCACCCGGGAGGAGTGCAGCGCCGCCATCAAGGGCAATATCTGCCGCTGCACCGGCTATGTTAAGATCGTCGACGCCATGATGTATGCCGCCGAGCTGATCCGGACAGGGACCGATCCCTTACGGATTGATGCAGGGAGACCTGTGGACAGCGGCGTTTATCGGGACGTCATTAAGGTGGATGCCAAAGCCAAGGCCCTGGGGGAAGGGGTTTATGTGGATGATCTGAAGATGGACGGCATGCTCTATGGCAAAGCCCTGCGCACCAAATATCCCCGGGCCAGGGTCCTGTCCATCGATACCGCCTCCGCATCCGCCCTGCCCGGTGTGGCGGCGGTGCTGACTGCCGGGGACATTCCCGGCTTGAGAAACTGCGGCCACCTGGTAAAGGATTGGCCGGCCATGATCATGGTTGGCGAAGAGACCCGCTATGTGGGGGATTCCGTAGCCCTGGTGGCTGCAGAATCCGAAGATATCCTGCAACAGGCCCTGGATTTGATCAAGGTGGACTATGAGGAGCTCACCCCCATTTCCGATCCCTTTGAAGCCTTGAAGGAAGATGCGCCCAAGCTCCATGACAAGGGCAATTTATTATCCTTCCAGCAGCTGAAGCGGGGGGATGCCGAAACAGCCCTCAAGAATTCCCAATATACGGTCAAATACAGCTTTTCAACCCCCTGGACGGAACATGCCTTCCTGGAACCGGAATGCGCCCTGGCCTATCCCATGGCAGATGGAGTGGAGGTCATAACCTCCGATCAGGGCGTCTATGATGACCGGCGGGAGATCGCTTCCCTCCTGGGCATTGACGCCGAAAAGGTCAGGATCCGAGCCGCCTATGTGGGCGGCGGCTTCGGCGGCAAGGAGGACATGAGTGTCCAGCATCATGCCGGATTGTTGGCCTATGTTTTAAAACAGCCGGTCAAGGTGCGCCTGACCCGGGCCGAATCCCTCATCGTCCACCCCAAACGCCACCCCATGTTCATGGACTTTGAATTGGGCTGTGATGACAAGGGCCATTTGACAGGCCTGAAAGCCCGGATCGTTTCCGATACGGGTGCCTATGCCTCCCTGGGCGGCCCGGTCCTGCAGCGCGCCTGCACCCATGCGGCGGGTCCCTATAACTATCAGAATGTGGATATCGAAGGGCGGGCCGCCTATACCAATAACGTCCCCTGCGGCGCTTTCCGGGGCTTCGGTGTAACCCAGTCCCTGTTTGCCATGGAATCCTGCCTCAACGCCCTGGCTGCCAAAGCCGGTTTGGATCCCTGGGAGATGCGGCGGCGAAATGCCTTAAAGCCCGGGGATATCATGCCCAACGGCCAGATCGCCGACGACACCACCGCCTACCTGGAGACCCTGGAAGCCGTCAAATCCGATTACTATAAATATTTGAATGATGATAATTACTATGTGGGCATCGCCTCGGCCCTTAAAAATGCCGGCCTGGGAGTTGGCGTGCCCGATACGGGCCGCTGCGAGCTGGAGGTCATCGATGGGGTGGTCCACATCCGGAGCTCCGCCTCGGATATGGGTCAGGGGATCCATACGGTCATGCTCCAGGTATTCTGCCAAACCACCGGCCTTACCGCCGCAGACGCCCTGGTGGAAAAACCGGACACCGCTCTCACCCCCAATTCCGGGACCACCACAGCTTCCCGCCAGACCGTCTTCACCGGCGAAGCCGTCCGCCTGGCCAGCTTGGACCTAAAGGCTGCCCTGGGGGAAACCGGCGCCTTGTCAGCTTTAAACGGCCGAAAGTTTTTTGGTGAATATGCCTTTAAATCCGACCCCATGGGCTCGGACAAACCCAATCCAGTCAGCCATGTGGCCTACGGCTATGCCACCCAGGTCTTCGTCCTGGACCGGGCGGGCAAAGTTGTCAAGGTCATTGCCGCCCACGACATGGGCCGGGCCATCAACCCCAAGGGCACGGAAGGCCAGATCGAAGGCGGCGTGGTCATGGGCCTGGGCTATGCCCTGACGGAAACCTTCCGCAACGAGAACAGCGTGCCCAAGGTGAAGTTCGCCACCCTGGGATTGTTCCG
>CAZOTM010000061.1:0-10229 GCA_964582675.1 uncultured Clostridiaceae bacterium | reverse complement strand
GTCATCTTTGATTCTGCCCTCTCTTGGCATATTGCTCACCCCTGATCCCATTATACAAGAAAATTCCAATAATTCAAGTACCGTCCCAAACGGATCCTTCATTATGTCTTTATGGCTTTATCTTGACCTGATCTATGCTTGGATGAGCTTTTCCAATTCATCGATGATGGCTGTGAAATTCTTAATGGTATCCAGGATGGGCTGGGGGGAAGTCATGTCCACCCCGGCGTCGTTTAAGACATCCACCGGATATTTGGAGGAGCCGGCTTTCAGCAAGGAATTGATGTAGCGATCCGCAGCCGCCCCACCCGTTTCCAGGATCTGGCCGGCGAAGGAGGATGCGGCGGCATAGCCGGTGGCATATTGGTAGACATAGAAGTCGTTGTAAAAGTGGGGGATCCTCCCCCATTCATATTTGATGCCGTCATCGATGACCACCGCTCCGCCATAGTATTTCCGGTTCAGCTCCAGCCAGATCCCATCAAGATCAGCCGCCGTCAGGGCTTCTCCCCGGATCAGCTTATCGTGGGTGATCATTTCAAATTCGGCAAACATCAGCTGGCGGAAGACGGTGGTCCTGATCTGCTCCGCTTCCTGATTGAGCAAAGCGATCTTCGTTTCCCGATCCTCCGTCCCCTGGATCAGGGAATGGATCAGGAGCTTTTCGCTGCAGGTGGAAGCCACCTCGGCCAGAAAAATGGAATAGTCCCCGTAGATATAGGGCTGGTGTTTTCTGGTATACCAGGAATGGATGGAGTGCCCCATTTCATGGACTAAAGTGGATACATCATTCAATGATCCGTCGAAATTCAATGAGATGTAGGGGTACGTGTCATAGGAACCACTGGAGTAGGCCCCGGAGCGTTTGCCCAGGTTTTCGTAGCGGTCGATCCACCCTTCCCCGACACCCTGTTTAAACAGGGCAGTATACTCCTCTCCCATGGGCTGGAGTGCAGCCAGGGCGACGGCCACAGCTTCGTCAAAGCTGTATTTTCGGGAGACCCCGGCAGCGATGGGCACATAGAGGTCATACATGTGCATTTCCTCCAAGCGGAGGCTCCTCCGTTTCAGGTCCACATAGCGTTTCAAGGCAGGGATCCCGCTTTCAATATTGGTCAGGGCGCTGTGGAACACCTCCACCGGGATGTTGTTCACCTTCAGGGCTTTTTCAACCGGGTCCCGGTATCCCCTGGCCAGGGTATCAACGTTCCAGCTCTTCATGCTGGTGGTCAAGAGGGAGGCCAGGGTGCTTTCAAAAGCCCCGTAGGTATTATGCATGGCCTCAAAGGCGTTCTGCCGCAGCACCCGGTCCCTGGATTCGATAAAGCTCCGGTAGGAGCCAGAGGTCAAGAGATTGGATTTTCCTTCCCCATCGACGACTTCCGGAAACTTTAACTCGGCGTTGGTAAAAATGGAATAGGTGGTGGACGAGGCGTTTCTGACCTCGGATAAGCTGGCGTAGGCCTCCTCTTTATCCGGAGAAAGAATATGGGGTTTTAATGCCATCAGTTTTTCCAAAGCGAACTTGTAGCCCTTGAGGAGTTCGTCTTCAGACATCCCTTTCAATTCAGCTTCCGGCAGTGCGCTCAATTCCGGGCTGATGTATGAGCTTAAGTTGATGTAGTCGTTCAAAAGGTTATCCGCCAGCAGGCTGTCTCCCTGGGTCTCCTGGTTCGTCAGGTCCTCATTGTATTTTAACCCGGTATAGACGTTCACCTTCATCAGGAGCCGTTCGATCTTCTCCTCCGTTTTAAAACAGGCCAGGATATTCTCCGCAATATGAAGTCTCCCCTTGTAGGCGGTGATTTCCGGAATCATCCCTTTGAGCGCTTCCATATCCGCCAGCAATTCTGCCCTGGTCTGGTAAATTGCCCCCAATGCCCAGGTATCTGCTGGGTCCACATCCTGTCTGCGTATCAATTGTTTTGGCACATTAAGCCTCCTCATAAATTAACGGTAACCAGCGACATTCCCGGAAACTCATTCCCCAGGACCGGATTTAGGCTGGTTCATTTCCAGCTGCCGGTCATTTGTCCCTTGGATATCCGCTGCTCAGTTCTTAAGTCATTCCACAATACAGTCATACCGACCTGCAGTCATTCCTTTCATTGTACCAAAAAGAGCCATCCCTTTACAGGAATGGCTCGGTTAAATTCATCTGGTCTGGAACCCGCAGGGGAAGCGAACCACGAGGTGGCTGTTCCCTCCCGGGGTTGATGGATCCCTCCGGGATCAGTGGGATCAGGTTAAAATCATACTGATCAAGGGGATGGTGAACATGGACAAGGCAGTGGAAATAAATACCCCCCTGGTTGCCAGATCCATATCCTTTTTGTACTGGGTGGCAAAGATGACTGAAGTGGCCGCCACAGGCATGGCGATGACCACGATCAGGATGCCTAGAATGTAGGAGTCGGCGATGATGTTCCTTAGGATCAGCCAGGCCAAAACCGGCACGATGATCTGTTTGATCAGAGTGAAGGAAATCATCCGCCCCTCGCTGAAAATCTTCGCCAGGGGGATTTTCGACAGGGCCATCCCGATGACCACCATGGCCAGGGGTGAGGTGGTATTGCCCAACATCCCGGTGAATTGACCGATCACCGGGTGGACCGGGATCTTCAGGAGAAAAATCATGATGGCCGTAATGGCGGCCACCATACCGGGATTGATCAATACCTTCGGATTAAATTGGATCCGGTCGCCGCTCATGAGGGAAACCCCCACCGTATAACTCATAAAGTTGAAAATCATGACGATGATGGAGACGTAAAAGATGGCGCCGCTGCCGAATATGGACTGCACCACGGGATAGCCCATGAATCCCACATTGGAGAAAATAGTCATGAATAAATAAGTATTTCGCTCCTCCGGGGGAGTCCCGATCACCTTGTTGATCCCCATGCCCACCAGGGGGAGGACCATATACATGATCAGGCCAACCGCCAGGACCGTCAGGATGGAGCCGGCGTCGCCCCGGACCTCCCCGCTGGATACGGAAGCGATCATGACCAATGGCTGGGTCACATTCACAATGAACCCGGACAGCCGGCTTTGGAACTCCCCGTCGGCCAGCTTGAATTTGACGGCGATATACCCTGTAACCATCAAGAGGAACAGAACCGTCATTTGGTTGACCACTACAAAAAAACTCATCATGCCCTCCCTGCCACATCCATAAAACCTATCAGCGGCCCTTTGGCTCTGCCGGACCCTGACAGGTTATCCGCGGATTTGGAATCAATTATCACAGAATACCACTTTGCCGTCTTCAAACTTTTCGATCCGGGCCAGGGAATGGATTTGATAGCCCATCTCCCGGAATTTCTTGCCCCCGCCCTGGAAGGCTTTTTCAATGGCGATCCCGACCCCCATCACATGGGCTCCGGCCTGCAAGGTCAGATCGATCAGTCCCTTCAGGGCTTCCCCATTGGCCAGAAAATCATCGATGATCAGGACATTTTCCCCCGGCTCGATGAACCGTTTATCCACCATGATGTCAAATTGCTTATCCTTGGTATAGGAATAGACCGAGCTTCGGTAGACGTTGCTGCCCAGGGTCAGGGATTGTGATTTTTTGGCAAACAGGATGGGCACTTTGAAATAGACCGCAGCTGCAAACGCCAGGGCAATCCCCGACACTTCCAGGGTGAGAATCTTCGTGATCCCCCGGTCTTTAAACACCTCATGGAATTCCCTGCCCATCTCCATGTAGAGCTCCGTGTCGATCATATGGTTGATGAAATTATCAACCTTTAATATATTTCCAGGAAGGATGGTTCCGGAATTAATTATTTTATCTTCAAGCAGTTTCATGCATTCACCTCAATAAGTCATTTCTACTATCTTACATTATTTACGGATGGATTTCATTTTTTCAAACCGATTGCAATAAAATAAAGTCCCTGGCTGTGGCCTTTTTTATCCTCTGGTATAGAAACAGCCTGCCCGGATTGTCCAGGCAGGCTGTTTCTTCACCTCAAATTGAAATACTTTTACCTTTAAGCTTCCCTATCTTCCTGATCTTCCTGATCTTCGTTATCCCCCGCCAAGCACCGGGATGAACAGGAAGATATCATTCTCCCGAATGATGCGCTCCTCGCCTTTCAGGAAGGCAATTTCCCGGCCGTTCAGGAGGATCCGCACCCATAGGTCGACGTTTCCCGCAGGGTCATAGATCAATGGCTTCAGCTTGCCCTGAACTAATCCGTCCAGCTGATCGATCCCATTTTCCAGGGAACAGGGGACTGTCAGGTCCTGGAAGGTTGTCCTTCCCCCGAATAGTTCCTGAAACTCCCCATAGCTGCGGATCTCCACCCTCCCCAATTAAATCAGCCCCAGTTCCCTGAGTTTTTCTTCCCGGGGGATGCCGTTTTCATCCCAGCCCCTGGCTATGTAGTATTCATCCAGCATTTCATCCAGCTGTGCCTGGGTGATCAGTTCACCCTTGGACAGGCCATCCTTCAGCTCCTCCTGGAGGAACCGCTCCGGCAGCGTGTCGTCCTTTCGGGAGAAACCTTCCCGGACATTGAACATCCGCGTCAGGTTGTTCAGCCTCTCCCCCAGGGTCCAGACATCCTCTTTGGTAAATTCCACCCCGGTTGCCCCAGTCAGCTGCATGGCAACGACCTCCTGGGCATTATGGGGCATGGCCAGCTGGGTGGGGAACTCGCATAGGGTGGTCACATCGTAGGCTCCGCAGAAATCCTGATTAAACTTGGTCAGGATCCCCTTGCCTTTGATGGCCAGCCGTTCCACGGGATAGGGGAAGGGCATGCCGAACACTTCCTGGAAGGCGTAGCCCCGGTTATGATCTGCCCCGTTGTAGGAGGTGGCAAAGTTCAGGCCCTGGGCTTTCAAACCTCTGGGATCGTAGGCCGGCAGCTCCAGACCCTTGACATGCATGGCATATTTATCCGCCCCGGCGCCGATTTTTTCAGCAAAGCGCCTGGTCCCGTCGGACAGCTTTTCGCCAAAGCCTTCCTTATAGGCCATCATGCGCAGGAGACTGGCGACGGCATCCTCATTTCCCCAGGACAGGTCCAGCCCGCCGGTGTCAGGGAGCTTACCCAATTCAAAAAGCTCCATGGCCATGGCAATGGTCACTCCGGCGGAAATGGTATCAATCCCCAGTTCATCGCATAAATGGTCCATGGCGAAGATAAATTCCGGGTTCTTGACCCCCAGCATGGACCCGAAGGAATAAATGGTCTCATATTCCGGTCCTTCCGTGGCAATGCCGGCATATTTGCCGCTCCGCCCCATCCGAACCTGGCTGCAGCCCAAGGGGCAGCCAAAGCAGTTGTTGCGGCGCACTTTATAAGCCTTCAGGGCGTCCGGCCCAATGGCCGAATAATCCTGGCAGCCCGTATCCGTAAAGTTTTTGCTGGGGAACACGCCGGTGGCCTGGGTTGCATCCACTGCCGAAGCGGACCCCACATGAGAAAACACCGGGTAGGCAAAGGGCGACGCCTTCAGGGCCTTGCTGAATTCGGCGACCCCGGCCATGAGCAGGGCAGGATCCGCCACCGGCACGGTTTTTGTCCCTCGGACGGCAATGGCTTTCAGCTTTTTGCTGCCCATGACCGCTCCCACACCTTTTCGGCCCATGGCCCGCTGTTCATTGATGATGGAAGCCAACAAGCTCAGGTTTTCACCGGCCGGCCCAATGCAGGCGATCCGGTAGTTTTGATCCCCCAATTCTTCTTTCATGTAGATCTGAGTATCCAGGGCGTTGATCCCCCAGAATTTGTCAGCCGGGCGGATGCTGACTTTATCGTCGTTGATGGAAATATACACCGGTTCCGCAGCGGCGCCTTCGATGACGATCAAATCATAGCCTGCATATTTGAGCTCCACCGGCAGATGACCGCCGCTGAAGGAGTTGCAGATCGTACCGGTGAGGGGGGATTTTGTCGCTACCCCCATCCGGCTGGCGCAAATGGCTTTTGTCCCCGTCAGCGGCCCGGCAAAAAATACCAGCTTGTTGTCCGGCCCCAGGGGATCGACCCCCACCGCCAGCTCGTCATATAGGATTCTGTCAGCCAGGAGCGAACCACCCACGTACTTTTTAAAAACCTCTTCTCCAATCGTCTCTTTGTTTACGGTTTTGTCAGTCAGATTAATCCTTAGCAGGGACTGCCAAAATCCACCCTTGATTGCCATCTCCATACCCCCTTGTGTTTTAAACTGCAGCCAAAAAATGATTTAACTGGTTAATTCTTTCCAAACACGGGAGGCATTGAATTAGCGGTCAATACCCAATGGCTTTGTTCCCTTAACAAAGCTCGAATTAATACCTAAATTATACCTTTAATCGGTTCCGGATTCAATGGACCCATCGGCCATCGCAACCCTTGGATGCAGTTAGATACTGTTATTCCCCTTCATTAATCAATCAATAACTCCAGAATCCTCCTTGTATTTGAGTATTCCGTTTTATAAGTGCATCCTCGACGATTTAGAGCGACCTATCCGGAAAATGAGAACATCCTTTCCGGATAGAGTGCAGTTACCGTTGATGAAAAATTATTCGATGGGTGCCCAATCAATGTGATTTCCATGTATCACGACATAGCGAGTGCATTTAGAGACAATGGATTATGCATATGAAGGCTTGTCGTACGAACTTATTGTTCCACGATCCCCTTTACAATTCTATGTTGTCCCCCCAGGTTAGATAACACCAGGAAGAATTTATTTAGAAATTCAAAATTTGATTTCATTTCATCCGCTCCTCGTCTACGAGTTTTTCAACTCATAGATCTTTTTGAACAATCTCGCTAAGTACATCTTGTATCTTTTTAAAATCAACAAATGAGACCAACTCCCATATAATTCTGTCTATTCTTTTTTTAAACAGGTCTATACTCAATCCAGTGATCGTCCCGAAGCTTGCTTCCAATATCGAGCGTACTTCTCTATTTAGTTTTCCTCGTTCAGGACCTTTAATATGTTCAAATTTAAGTTTGCCAATAAACTCATCAATTCCTCTAAACCGAACAATTCTCAAGTCGTCTGTAAAAATATAATCTTTTAATAATTCAAGTTGATATCCTACGATTGCCCATTCGGATTTATCACGATTAACAGATTTCCTTAAGTATAATGCTTGAAAATCATTCGCTCTTTGAAGAAGCTTGCCGTCACTCTCAATATTTTTCAATCTACCAAGCAATGCACTCATATCATCTAAAAGCAAGTCTTTATCATATGTTAAATTGTGTATCTGGCATTCAACACGTGCTGCTTTTTCGTAGCTTTCTTTTATTTGCGGTTTGTTTGTTAATACTTGATCCAGATTGGAAACAAATAATGTAATAACATCATAGATTTGTTTCACCTGTTCATCAGATCTTTCGTCAGAAATCCCTATTGTATTGGGACCAAGTGTAGTCAACTTATCACCAAATAAGCTTTCAAATGTCAAGACATTGAATTCTTTCTCGGTTTTTAACGCAAATAGCTCCGGCCGTTTTATCTTATTTATTTCATACTTATCTTTCGAAAAAATGAATTCAATTTTTACTTCCTGTTTTCCTTTAGTTGCAAACAGTTCTTGTTCATTGCATATACTTGGAACTGTCTGAAAATATGTTTCTAGATCTTCTAAACCGAGTTTAGGATTTTTCGGAGCATATAATCTGAACTTACAGTAATCCTCAACTCCAGCAAATTCATTTTCAATTTCAGAAATAGTTTGATGTACTTCGTCACTACTTGCCAAACATATCATATCTATATCGATACTTGTTCTCTGGGAGGTTACAGGAACATAAAACTGTGTCGCGGCTCCACCTTTCAATATAATTTTGTCACCTAATTTGTTTTGTAATTGCAGGAACATCTCCAAATCCCATATGAAAAGTTCAAATTTAGACAGGGAGTTAAAACCACCGTCAGTCATGCGTTTTTCAATCTCACTTCTTGAGAAGACCTCTTTTTCTAGAATTATATTATCTTTGTTTATTAACTCCATTTGACCTCCTTAATTTGATAACTCATAAACTCTATAGTTTTTTCCGATGCTTTGTTCATTTCAATAAGCCAGTTTATCTCTACAGAAACTCCTCTATCTTTCGCTGCTGCTTTCATTTTTGCCGTAGCAATAGAATTATTTCTTTGCAAACTTTGATATATTCGAGACAATTCAGGTACAGAAATACCATACTCCATTCTTGTAACTGCATAATACAAATCGATGAAGCCTTTTTCTTTCTGAGATATATTATCCGTTGCCAAAGAAAAATCTTTCCCTCTCAGCAAAATCACATCTACTTTATTTCTCAGAATTGTTTTTTCTAAAATATCACGATCTTTTTCTGTAAGAACAATTAGATCTTTTTCATACAACACTTCCTGAATTTCTTTGATGCCAGATTCTTCGACAATTATAAGTGCTGGGTAATTCTCTGGCATGTGCAGGATTTCACCTACCAAAGAATCCATTCCTGTAATATAAAAATCGTAACCATACTCTGTTAAAATGTCATAGATTTCTTTGGATTTTCTCTGAAGATATTCATAGCCTGCTGATACATTATTACTATTTCTCTTCAGAGAATACATCCCATGTCCAGTTTTATAAAGCTTTCCCTTTTGAACTAATGAATAAAGCCTCCATGAAATTGTCTTCCTATTCATTTCCGGAAAAAAAGAATATATCATTTTAAGCCTCAATTCATCACTATCATTCACATGTTTTGAAAGCTCACCGAGAAACTTCTCGTCCATGGTCAAATTTTCTTTTTTCATATCATCACCTCTTCAAAACATTATTATCAAAACTTTATTTTGATATCTATGTTTTGATTATATCAAAACATTTTATCCATTCAATGTTTTGGTCAAAATATTTTGATAATTTATCTAATAAGTGCGTAGCTAATTTAATAAAAAAAGACTTTCACGCTCAATCTCTCTCGAATCTTGTGCATAAAAGTCAACTCTATTAGCTATCTGATTTCAAAACTTCATTATCAAAATTTAGTTTTGTAGATTTTATTTTGAAATTATCTCACAGTACGTGCCGATTTTCTACAGTAACTGCTTTATGTAAAATCCCCTTTCAGACTCCTATCAGACATTAATCCATTTCATCCTGCGGATCCGCCAGGGCTTCCCGATCAGATAAAGCAAAGCGTTCCATGTCCGGGAAGCCTAGGGTCTCACACTCTCGTCTGCGGATCATTTATTATGCGCTGATTGGCGTTGAGTGTGCCCGGGTGAGAGCGAGCAGTCGTTTGGCTGAGAGCTAATTTCTCTTATCCAACCGGGTCTGGCAGCAGATTTCCAGCCGGGGATTGGTTAGTTTAACAATGTATTTTTAGCCTGCCCGGTAAATTCTGGGTGTTTACGGTCCCTGGCACAGATTCTTTTTATTCAACGCCGTCAGGCCATGCATGAAGTTGATCCTCGTGCATGGCCTGAATCAACGTGCCCGGATCCCTGTTCAAGGGTCACGCCATATGGCCGAGCCAACTCATAGTTTCCTTAAGTTTTCATTGGATTAAACGCCCCGAACACCAAAATTTTGATCACCGATCCTCAGATTTTCAGGAGATTCAGCCCCGTATCCTCATCAAAGAACCGATCCACCACTGCCGCCCCGGTTTGGAGGATCATTTCGCAGGTCGGATTGACCACCGCACGGTTCAGGTGGCCCCCCCTGGTGTTGCCCTGGATATCTCCCACAGTGATGTGGAGATGGAGGTAGACCTCACCGGCCATACTGGTGACGCTGCCGCTAAGACTCAATATCTCAAAGGGTCCGTCAAACTGGTTGGAGATGTAGGTTTTCCCCACCGGATCAAATAGGCCGATGGTGATATTCTCGGTGGCTCCGATGGCGGAAACGGCGGCAAAGGTAATCCCCATAGCCCCGCAGAATTCTTTAAGGGTTCCCAGCACCTCTTCGCCCCGCTCGAAGCGGATCAGGTAATTATCCGCCATTTTTTTAAATTTCATAATGACCTCCTGTTGGTTCTGTGCTACAATCTATTCCAACATTTATAATATTGGTTCGGGTGTCAAAATTGAAAATTACGCTGCCTGTATGCTAATCCTTACTTCAGAAAAATTGATTTTGTTGTAGAACGAGCTTGATAAATAGTTTTGAAATGAGATAAATGTCGGCAAAAGTACCTTGGCAAGGACTCTCTTAACATTGATTGCCCCGATTTTCAGAGCAAACCACATTTTTGAGCGCAATAATCCCCGGACCGGCATAC
>CAZOTM010000060.1:8810-10253 GCA_964582675.1 uncultured Clostridiaceae bacterium | reverse complement strand
CTCGATCCCGGGGAGCAAAGAGTTCTCCAGGACACGGATGATCTCTTGTGTGGCATAGTCCTTAAACCCCTCGTAATCCCCCATTTCAAAAATCCGTCTGACCAGGCCATAATCCAACAGGGTGCTGATGATCAGTCCGGTTTGCCCGTGGGGTGCAAGGGTCTCGTCCCGGATCACAGGACAGGCGATCTCGTAGGTAGTCCTCTCCAGGTAGTCCTTCATCCAGTTGAAGATACCTTCACGGCCGGTTTTTGCGGCTTCTTCCCAAGGCGGCAGGGTGGACAGCCCCAGGGTATTGGGCGTGTAGAACATATGGGCGCCGCAGCGGTCTGTAAAATCGCCGGGGGCTTGGTTCACCCCAAGAAACACCGTCAGGATCGAATCGCCCCCCCGGCTGGTTTGGGTAAGCCCCTGCTGGGTTTTAAAGCCTGGGCTATCAATGCCGGTGGTTAGCTTATACAAAGTCTTTTGGTCAGCCGCCCAGACCAGGCTTTGATAGCCGATGACTTCGCCGTTTTCCAGTTCGATCTGATGGTTTTTAGCATCCACCCGGACGACCCCGGACCCGGTAGTGACTTCGCCGCCCTTCGACTTGATGTATTCCGTCATCTTTTCCGCCAGGACACCTGTCCCGCCCTTGGGATAGCAATAATCCAGGTAAAGGCTGAAATAGCTTAAGGCAAAGAAGGTGGGGGTGGCTTTGAAGAAGTGCTGGATGATCATGTCGATCAATGCCTGGTTTTTTGAAAACCGGGACAGGTAGGTTTGGATCGGCTCATTCATCCGGCTGGCTTTTCGGATATTCACCTGGTACTTCATAAACCAGGGCAGCAAAGTTTTAAGGAGATATTGGGAATCCATTTTTGTCATAAACAGGGGATTGTCAATCCCGTAGAGCACGTC
This sequence comes from uncultured Clostridiaceae bacterium, assembly GCA_964582675.1. GTDB lineage: Bacteria > Bacillota > Clostridia > Clostridiales > Clostridiaceae > JG1575. The sequence goes on along the minus strand of CAZOTM010000060.1, from coordinate 9,350 downwards.
CATGTAGTCCATGACTTTGCGGATCTCAGCTTTGATGCGGCCGATGTCTCCGTCATTCTCGGGAAACAGGTCCGTCAGCATTGCGCAGTAAGTGTCTAAACTATCCTCCGACAGCAGTTTGACGGCTTGAGCTTCGATGCCGATGGATACCTGGTTTTTCGTAAATTCAATCTCGATCCCCAGATCTCTTAGCATGGGGAAGACGATCCCGGAATTTTCAAACGCCCGGATGCCCCCGTCAAAGGCAAATCCCTGGTGATGGAACGTATCCACCAGACCGCCGGTTTTCGGCCGTTTTTCGCAAAGCAGGGTGCGAAAGCCATAGCGGCAGAGGTAGGCGGCACATGTCAGTCCGGCCAGACCGCCGCCGACGACGATGGCATCATAGTCCCGCTTCATGGTATCACCCCTTGGAGGAAGGCCACCGCAGAGCGGATTTTTACTGCTCCGCCTTTCTGCGGTCCGCAAATGCAGCGAGCTTCAAATTGTTCCAGCAGGGAAGCTTCAGCGGGAGCCTCCTCCCAGCGCTTTTTAGCGCCT
>CAZOTM010000060.1:0-8800 GCA_964582675.1 uncultured Clostridiaceae bacterium | reverse complement strand
CCCACGGCGATTCGCCGCATGATCCCCCGGACATCTGTGGGATGCCCCTTGGTGCAGGCTGGCTGCTCACACAGCCGACAGCGCATGGCTTCCCGCATCACAGTTTGTTCTGCCTCGCTGCAGGTTTCATATAGCCGCTCGGACGTAAACGGCTTGTCAACGATTCGGATGTAGTTCTTCATCCCCGGTTGGTAGACAAAGGGTTCCTTGTGGCGCTTTTTCAGGAGGACATTGGCGGCGGTGAGGCCTGAGGTGGTGACCGTCGGGGTTCCGGTGCCCATGACCGTGGACTCGCCGCAGCAGAACAGGTTATCCCATTCCGTCCTGGTTTTGAGCCGTTTAAACATGTGCTGACCCAGCATTTGCTTCGGCCCGGCCACGGCCCCGCCGTTTTTCATAGTGTATTTTTCAATCGTCCTGGGAGTTGCCACCTCAGCAAACCGCACGGCAGCCTTGATATCCGGAAACCGTCTGGCCAATACTTCAATGAGCCGAGTCTCTTCCCGCTGTTTCTGCTCCAGATAAGTTGATTGCTCCAGATCATGCCAGTCCTCAAAGGAAGGACCGATGGCGACGATGGTATGTTCATCCTCTGCGCACAGCGTCCGGTCGTCGATGCTCAGGATATAGGCCGTAACCTCACTTTCGTCGAGTTTATCCGGATTGCCCACCAGCATTTCGATGGGCGCGGTATCCTCCGGGATGGCCGAACGGTCAACTACCGCATATAAAACCACGCTGGGGTAAGTGGGCACCTGCTGCTGCGCCCATTGCCGCCTCTTGGCGGTAGTATGCACTGGATCGATGAGCTTACCGTAAAGGTTCCAAACCGCCCCTGAATAAATGATATCCGGCGCGAAAAGTTCACGGCCGTCATCCAGTTTAACCCCGGCGGGCTTTCCGTCTTTGAAAATCAGGGACAGGACTTCCGTTTGGAGGAGCATATCGCCGCCGTTGGCTTCAATGACCTTTTCCAGCTTGCCCGGCAGGAAGAGGGTAGACCCGGCCGGATAATAGCTGCCGCCCACGTGGTTGTTCACAAACATGACGGCAGCCAGGACGGCTGGAGCCTCTTCCACCGTCGCATAGCAATAGGTTGACGTCAGCTTGTCAAAGAACTTAAAGATCTCAGGATCGGTAAAATACTTTTCCAACAAACGTTGGGCGCTGGTATTCAAATAGCCAAGAAAGCGCAGGTAGGACAGAGGATGCCTGAGGAGACTTTTCAAGGCAACCAGGGGGTCGGTTTCATCCGCCGTGTTGTAGGTGGGGACCTCCATCATGACGTGCTGGTACATTTTCACCATGTCATGATAAAACCGCTTGAGATTAGCCCGTTCCTTGGGGAAGACCTCAGACAGCTCCTGGATAAACTCATCAATGTCCTCGCTGAATTTGATCCGGTGCCCTTTGAAATTGACGCAGTATAACAGATCATGGCGAATCATATCGATGGGTTCTTCCAGGCAATTAAAAACAAAGCGATGGGCGTTGAATCCAGTCTCGCCAAAGCCGTAAAGCATGGCCGAACCCTGATCAAAGGTCACATGGCCGCGTTTGAAAATACCGCAGGATCCCCCCGGCTGGTAGCTTTTATCGAAAACGGCGACTTTTAACTGACGCTTTGCCAGCAAACTGGCCGCCGTCAAACCAGACAGCCCGCCGCCGACAATGATGGCATCGTAATCCACTGCTTGATTCCTCCTCTTCCGTTTGTTCAATCAAGTGCCCGCTAAAAATGTATTGCAACATCTTTCCTGGCACAGCTGTTTTAAATCCATTGGTTATTTTGTCTGTTGCCTCTGCTTGGCGCTTTGGTCGGCTGTTCGGGAGATGTTAACCAAAGGATTACTCCTTCCCGGAGTCGACAATCGCTTTATGAGGTTTGATGTACATTTCCGCCATGCCCTCATATGCCTTCATGCGGACGGACTTGAGCTTAAAGGCCATCCCCATGCCAAGGTTGAAGGCCTCATTGCTAAGATTTTTTTGCGGGAAGTCATAGAGTCCGTGCTCTTTGTAGAAGCGATGGTCATCACCCACCACGCCCCGCATGCCGTAGATCAAGTCACGGAATATTTTAATTCCGCCCACGCCAAGGAAATTGACGCTTTTCTGGTATTTGGCCAGGGCTGCCTGGGACAGGCGCTCGGCCGAATTTCTCAGCAAGCGTTCCAGATAAACGGAGTCCTCATATTCATCCCCGATGATCCCCATGGCATTTTCACGGCCCACATTATCCTTGCCTTCGAGAAACTGCCGTACATTGGGCAGGGCTCTGAGGGGCCCCGCCACCAAATAAGTGCTATGCTTGCCCATCATGCTGGTTCGGTGGCCGTTGGCAAAGGTTCGATCCAGGAAGAGTTTCCAGATCGGTTTCAGGTAGCGGTCCTCCAGGTTCATGCCAAATACCAGCACATCACAGGTATTGACCAGGTTCAAGTAGAATTCCCCGAACCCATCCTTCCGGGAACATTCACCCACCAGCTCGCATTTAAGGCAGCCGTCACAGCCGGCTTCGTAAGGGAAGTCGTTGATATCGATAACTTCCATGGGGTGGGGATAGGCATCCATGAACACGTCGATCATCCTTGATAAATTCCCAGCCTGGCCGATCTCGTCGGTTAAGAGCACCGTGCGAAGCTTAGATCCCTCAGGAAGGGGCTTGGCAGCTTGGGATGGGGTGATTTGGGCTGGGGAGAAGCGGGGTGATTTCATGTCGCCCAAGGGCAGGAACTTCTGTTCCACGGGGGATCGGCGGCGGCAGGAATTGACAAAGTCATTCATAAACCAGCGCAGGCTGGCCCGGTGCACCGCATCCAGCATATCCAGATTATCCGCCGTCCGCCCCTCCAGGTAGGCCATGCCCAGGTCTTCACTGGTTGCCCTGAGCCAATCCTCCGCCAATTGATCATAATAATGGAAGCAGGTCATCATACTGGTGGCGTATTTCCCCTGGAAAATCGAATTGCGGCCGGCGGCCTTGATCAATTGGAACAAACGGAGCAGCTGCCAGGGCACCAGCATCGTATAGACGGGGGTGGTCCAGACGATCCCATCCGCCCATTGGATATTTTCCATGGCGGAGTCAAGCCAGGCTTCATCAAAGTCGATATTGGACAGGGCTTCCCCTGCCTGGAGGACTTTATATTCCACCGCCTTTTCCTGCCCCAGCATATACAGGCTGTGCTGCAGGGTCAAACTGTATTCGCCCTTGGGGCTGCCATTGACAACCAGGATTCGAACTATTTGGTCCATTCACAGTTTCCTCGCTTTTTACAGTTTTTATAATTCCTTTACAATGGTTTGCCTTCGCCCCTCAGACGCCATGCGTTTGAGCAATTTTAACACCCGGGGCCGGTTATAGCGCTGTGCAATGATACAGGGCAGATTGACCAGCAAGGCATAAATCAGCATATAGCCCATGACCCGGGGGGGAGCCAACAACCCGAACAGGGGGAAGGGCAGGATGGCCAGCCAATGGGTCAGTTCCGCCCGGGCGGATTCCAAAACAAACCGCCTTAAGTGGTCTTCCGAGAAGCTTTCCAGATGCTTCTTGATGAATCGGCCCTGCTTGGGGCCAATGTTGCCGTCCGGCAAGAGGTGTTTCCAGCGGCTGACCCGGAATAGTTTGTCATAGAGGCGTCCCGCCTGTTCAAACCCATGGGACCGAAACAAGACTGAATTTGCCCTGAAACTGCGGTCGGGGAGCTGGAGGCAAAACCAGGCCGCCCCATATTGCAGCATAGGCCAAATCAGAAAGCACAGCAAGATCGTCCATGCCTTGGGCAGAAAAATGATTCTCATACCTGGTCCTCCCTGATCCTGCGGTCTTTCCAGACGACCTTCATACCAAACAGCGTCTTCACCAGGGAGATGGAAAAAATAACCAGGAGCACACTGACCAGTATGGGGTAAAGGACGATGGCCGGCCATCGGAAACATCCGGCTCCTCTGGACAGACTGAACAGGATCCCCACCCAGAGGAAGTAGAGCACTACATAGAGAATAAACCAGGGCAGGTTTTTGGAAACTGCGTACCTCACGGCTTGGATCGGCACCGAGGTCATGGCGGTGATCCAAAGGAATACCATCCCAAATAAAATCCGGGGCGTCTTCCCGGCACCAGCGGCAATGTTCTTGATCCAGCCTTGAAATAAGCTGCGGATCCCCAGAGGATACATCCGATAGGCGATCGTTTCATCCCCGACAAAGAGGCGATAGGGGAGGGCGGCCGATTTTAGCCGCTGACCCAGGGCCACGTCTTCCACAATGCGATTGCGGACACTCTCGTGACCGCCGATTTTCCTATAGTCGGTCCTGGCCATCAAGATGACCGGTCCGCACAAGCCTAAGCTTTTGGGCCGTTTGAGGGCCGTGCCGTTGGCCGCGATCTGAATCAGGTTGAACAGGAGCGAACACTGCTCATACCACCGTTCGGTGGCGTGGTATGGCTGGACGGATAGGGTGCAGCGCTCTTCAGAATAAGTCGCCAGCAGCCGTTGGATGGCATCCTGCCCCAGCCGGACATCCGCATCGAGGAAAAGCAACAACTCGCCTTGGGCGGCAGCGGCGCCATTGTGACAAGCCCAGGTCTTGCCCATCCAGCCAGCGGGCTTGTTATGCAATGAAATTACCTTCGCGCCAAAGGCTTCCGCAATTTGCGCGGTTCCATCCGAGGAATCGTCGTCCCCGCAGATGATTTCAAACGTCTGATACGTCTGATTGCGCAGATCCCCAAGCAGGAGGGGCAGACTGGTGGCTTCATTGCGGGCAGGGATAATAACCGAAAGAAGGGGTAAGTCATCCTTAGGGTTGGTCCTGGCAATCCTTGGGAAACGGTAAAATAAAATGGGCGTAACCGCCAGACCAAGAAGTACAATCAGCAGTTCAATGGTAGTGGGCGTCATAATCCTCCATTTCCCCTTCAACAGCTTCCAAAGCAAACTAAGAGCCATCAGTACTATAGTTGTATTTTACCACTAAGCAGATATATTTGTTAATCATATTTTTATTATATATAAATTTTCTGTGGAGGTACGGATCTGGGGATAAAAGACGAAATATCCATGGGAAAGCCGGCTGCCAGGCAAAAATCCGGTTGCCCATATAGGGGGAGCGGGAACTGACGCATTCCCACCAAAGCGCAGAAAAACACCCATTACGGGTTAACCACAATAGCGGTATTTTTCTGCGCTTTTTTCCGATTTTGATCACCATCATGGGATAAATGATTTTGGTGGAATGTCTTGCTGAATGCATTTCAATTCTCCGGCACCACATTTTGCAACAGGGAGCACATGGAAATGAAACGACCTCTTGTCTTCTGTATGGTTCGGATCAATATGTTGTTAGCAACCGACTTGTCACAACCTCAAATGACAGATAAACTGTGCATAGACAACAAAACGGAGAGAATCCCGGTTCTCCCGTATGGAGCCTATTTTTAGAGCATTCTCATTTTACCTTATCCCCATGATGATTGGGATCGCTTTGTCAGGGAAATCAAGTGCCTCAATGGCAGAAAATATTGACACCTCCAGGGCCATCATTCGTATGGGAACGGTGAGCAGTGTGAATAAAGAAGCCGAATCAGGAACGCAGCGGCCGTATGTTTTAATGCCAGCTGTATTCATATCTTATAGAATCGGAAGAAAACTCATGTTGAAAAGACGAAATTACGTCGCAATAAATGAAAGACAAAGGAAACCATGAAAAACCAAGTAATTATTTTTTTTACCAGAATACCTACAATGGGCAAGACAAAAACCAGATTGGAACCGTTTTTAGGGAAGGAGCTTTGTGTGAAGCTGCAGACGGCGTTCATTGAGGATATTTATAACAATATTAAGGATATGGGAACGGATATCATCGTGAATTACTCGGATCACGGAGACCGGGAAGTCTTAGAGCGGATAGTCCAGGACGATGACGTTTGCTTTTTAAGGCAGGAAGGCAAAGACTTGGGCGAAAAGATGCATCATGCCATGGCTTTCGCCCTGAAGAACTATAAAAAAGCCGTCCTCATCGGCAGTGACCTGCCTTTGCTGAATAACCGGGATATCGAAGCAGCGTTTCAGATATTGGAAGATAAGGACATAGCAATTTCCCCGACTTATGACGGCGGCTATTATTTGATTGGGATGAAAGAAGCAAACCAGGAGATTTTTCATATAAAATATGGTACCGGCTCAGTGTTTTTAGAGACCATAGCGAAGATAAACCGTATCGGTAAATCCTATGGGGAAGGCAATATCCAGCTGGATGTGGATGATGCGGCTGATTTTCTGAGGCTCTGCCAAATATTGGAAGAAGATGAAACTATTCCCTGCCCCAGGACAAGGGCTCTGGTGCAGCAAATTATGGAGAATCGCAATAAAAATGAATCGGATTGATGTGGATAGTATAAGGAGAGACCGGGATTTTATCGAACGGTTTGGCATAAACGATGGGGAAGAATTCGCTTTGTTGGGTCAGGGAGAATATAATATTAATTATATTTTCAAATCAAAAACCTATAATGATAAACTAGTTTTAAGGATAGCCACCCATAGCCAGATGGCTTTAAACAATCAGATCCGATATGAATATAACTCCCTGCAATTACTGAAAAATACCAACCGAACCCCCAAGCCGATCTATTGTGATGATCGTAAAGAAATCATCCCCTATGGGTTTTTAGTCATGGAGTATCTTCCGGGAAGGCACTTAGATTATAAACAAGATCTGAAACTGGCGGCCGAGATCCTGGCGGATATACACAATGAGCCGATATCAAGTTCCAACCATCTGTTAAAACCCGAAACTCCAATCGAAGCCATCTATGAAGAATCCCTGAGGATGTTTGATAAGTACAGTGTCTCAGAGGTTATGGATATTGAAACGAAAGAAACGATTGAAGCCCTGCTGGACAAGGGAAGGCATATAACCACCATGGACGTCGGCGAAAGAACCATGATCAATACCGAATTAAACTCGGGGAATTTTCTCATCAACGGCGACGGGGATAAGAACTATTTGGTGGATTGGGAGAAACCGCTATGGGGATATCCAGCCCAGGACCTGGGACATTTTTTAGCACCCACCACAACTTTTTGGAAAACCGAGGTTATTTTATCCAGTGAAGAAATTTCGTTTTTCATGAAGGCGTATTGTAAAAACTCCAATCAATATAATAATGAAAGGGAGCTTTGGCACTCTGTTAAAAACTATCTGGCCATGAATTGTTTAAGAGGCGTCACCTGGTGTGCCATGGCCTATGCAGAGTATCAAAACCCCCATAAGCTCATCGCCAATGATTATACGTATCAGAAGATTAAGGCCTATTTATCGGGGGATTTTTTACATATGCTGGAGGAAGAGTATTTTAGTGAGTATTGATTCAGACAAGACAATTTCCATTATTATTCCAGTCTATAATGAGGCTTCCACAATCGACAGATTAATCGACAACCTGGAGCAATTTAAGGCTTCCTGTGAAATCATCTTTGTAGACGGGGGCAGTCAGGATGGAACCAGTGGGATCATTGAGGAGAAATACCGGTTGGTTCATTCCCCCCGGAAAGGTCGGTCTCATCAGATGAATGTTGGGGCTGCCCTGGCAACTGGCGAGATCCTCCTGTTTTTACATTCAGACAGTCTTTTGCCTGGGGATGCCCTCAAGCGAATTCAAGAAACCATCTCCAGGGGGTACAACGTCGGCTGCTTTAAAATAAAATTTCAAAGCCGAAGCATGCTCATGAAAATCTGTGGATTTATGTCCAACGCAAGAGTCAAATTCAGAAATATCGCCTTTGGCGACCAGGGAATATTCATTAGCAAAAGCTACTTTTATGAATTGGGAGGCTTTCCCGAATTACCGATTATGGAAGATTACCAATTATCAATGAATATTAAAGCCAAGGGTGACAAAATTGCGTTAGCAAACACCAAGATCGCAACCTCAGAACGACGATTCCTGAAAAACGGAAGACTCAGGACAATGATGAGAATGCAAAGATTGCAATCCATGTATCGGAAGGGAAAGAGTATTGCAGAAATTGCGGATTTATATAGATAGAGCGGTGAAGGATTTCCCGTCAGGTTATGAAAAATCCATGGATTGGAATAGGTAGCGGTTGTGAGCCAGTGCGCTTACTTTCGGTGAGGATCCCAAAGTGGTTATCAAGACAGCACTTTATTCAAAAAACAGGGCGTGCAGCTGTCTGATTTTGATAACTATTGAAATTACAATGCTTTATAGTTATATGGAAGGGAACTTGACTCTTGCTGGAATGCACTTGACCCTGGCAGGAAATAACAGAAGGGTAACACTTGACCCTGGAAGGAAATACCAGAAGGAAATACCAGAAGGAAATACCAGAAGGAAACACCAGAAGGAAATACCAGAAGGAAATACCAGAAGGAAATACGAGGAGGTATGAACATGAGAACGGCAAAAGTAATAGCATGGCTGGGAGTTGTGGCAATGACATTGGTATTGTTTCAGGGCTTTAGCCAGGGGGATTTTTTAAAAGATGGCGGCATGATTCTGAAAAACCCCTGGGGAATCGTTTCAATGGTGGATTTATATGTAGGATTTATCTTGTTTTCAATGTGGATTTATTTCAGGGAAGGTAACCCTGTGGCCGCAGTTGTTTGGATTGCTGCCATGATGATATTTGGATTTTTTGCCGGAAGTTTATATACAGCCATCAACCTTGGCAGGAGCAAAGGGGACTGGCACAGGTTTTTCCTGGGTCATCGGGCTTAGGCAATCGTTCAAGGGAGGGTGAGTATGAGTGCAATGGTTCATGATATT
>CAZOTM010000059.1:0-10469 GCA_964582675.1 uncultured Clostridiaceae bacterium | reverse complement strand
AAAAGTTATTTCTCATAAGTTATTTTTTTCATGTTCTTTAATACCACAATGGGGGTGCTGAAATTTTGCATAAGTCAAAAGTATTATTTATCTGTGTTCACAACTCCGCCAGAAGTCAAATGGCGGAAAAATATTTAAGAAAATTCGGTAGTGACCGATTTGAAGTCAAGAGTGCCGGATTTGAGCCAACCGCTGTCAATCCCCTCGTAGTTGAGGTTTTAAAGGAGGATGGCCTATAACCGGCAAGGCGGCTTAAAGCGTCTTCCGTTTCATAAGGATTGTCCGTTTCATTGGCTATGTCATAACCGTATGCAACCGGTCATTGGAGGAAGCCTGTCCAGTTTTCCCCGGAACACCCAAACGGATCCATTGGGATGATTTGGAAGATCCGGAAAACTATACTGGGACAAAAGATGAGAAATTGGAGCAGATCCGGGCCCTCCGTGATCGGATCAAACAGCCTGTATCAGTGTTCATTGCACAGCACAAAAACGAAGAGGTGTAAATTCATATAACGAAGCCGCTTTAGGAGATGGCTTCGTTTTTTCGTCAAATTAATATACATTTCATCTGGTTGTGAAATAATCAGCTGGAGGGGTGAAGTTATGACAAATAAACTCAGCGGCCAATTTACGGAGAGCGAATTCCGGAAAAAATTCATCGATTTTACAGGCAATGACCTGAACTTCCGAAACTTTGTCTGGAGCCAGGACAGGACCAAGAAAGACACCTACTACATCATTTCCACCTGCGATCCAGGGATCGCCCTGCTGATGGTCAACTGGCAGGTCCATCCCAAGGGGATGAGCATCATCAAGTATTCCGACTTAAAATTTTATACGGTAAAGCAGAATATGTTTACCGAAGAATTTGGTTTGACCGCCAAGGACGGCCTGCAATTCAGAACGGATTTGAATTATATTCTTTTCGGATACGACAAGCAGAAAGACAATGTGCATAAACTCTACCAGGAACTTGAAAAAAATGGAGTCCAGCGGGCTTACCACTTTGGGAAGGCATAAATTGAACCCTTAAATTCTAAGGGCATATGTCTCCTGACCCAGCTTTTTGAATATTCCCGGATGAATCCTTGAAAATGAACGAAACCCCTGCTAAGCAGCCTGAATGGGCGCTCAGCCGGGGTTTCGTTCATTTTAGCCTACAAGCTTATCCTGCCTGGCAATTAATCAGGGAATTACTTCGGGAGTTTCGCCAAATCTGTCTTGTCGAATCTGAAGTGCGCAGGGACCACTCTGCCATCCTTGTCCTGGATCATCGGTTTTAAGTAGGCGATGAATTCATCGGACATGTCGCGGCCGTTGTTCAGGATCCACTCGGCGGGAAGTTTCTTTTCTGCATTGGCAATTTTTGACACATCCACCGGTTCATATTCGATGGTATATGGATCGTTGGAGACCCGCTTCATGACGACCATGACCCGGTTCATTCCGGCCAGGGCGTAATCCACTGCATGGGCGCCGCAGATGGCTGCTTCCTCCACATCCGTATCGGAGGCGATATGGGCGGCTGCTCTTTGCAGCAGGGACAGCTCGATGACTCTGGTTTTGTAGCCGAATTTATGCTTGATAAAATCACCCAGATATTGGCCGGCTCCTGATAAGCTGGCATGACCAAAGGAGTCAAGTTCGCCCGCTTTCGAAGCCGTCACATATTCCCCGGACTTGAATTTGACGCCTTCGGAAACCGCTACCACGATGGCTTTATGATTTTTTGCCACTTCGCGAATATCATTTTCAAAGGCATCCGGGTCAAAGGGGAACTCCGGCAGATAAATCAGCTGGGGAGCCGGGCTGCCGTCGGCTCTGGCCATGACGGCTGCAGCAGTAAGCCATCCTGCATTCCTGCCCATGATCTCCACGACGGTGACCATGGGGCGGTCATAGACCAGGGTATCGCAATAGATTTCAGCCAATGAGGTGGCCACATATCTGGCAGCTGAAGCATACCCCGGAGTATGGTCGATGATGACCAGGTCATTGTCGATGGTTTTGGGGATTCCGATGCATTTGACATCCATTCCTTTTTCTGCGAAGAAGGCTCCCAGTTTATCCACCGTATCCATGGAATCATTGCCGCCGATGTACATAAAGTAGCCGATATTGTACTTGAGAAGAATCTGGCTCAATTTTTCATAGTTTTCGTCCACTACCTTGGATAGCTTAAACCGGCAAGTCCCCAGGGCCGAAGACGGCGTATGCATCAGCTTCTGAAAATCTGCTTCCGACTCAAAATACTTGCCGGCATCGATGATTTTTTCCTGCAGGATCCCTTCAATGCCATGAAGGCCTCCGTAAATCGTCCCGATCTCACCGCTGGCTTTGGCTCTTCGGATTGCACCGGCCAGTGATGAGTTGATCACTGCGGTTGGTCCGCCCGACTGGGCAATTAACATGTTCTTTTTCATATTTTTTCATCCCCCTTGGTTTTTTTCTTTTCTACTATAAAATATGCTGCTGCATTGGGTCCTACGTGTACACCGACGACTCCGCCAATGTGGATCATATCATAAGGTATGTTCCTGCCATTGAGGATCGGTCTTAATTGTTCCACCGCTTCTGGTGAACTGGAATTGACCAGGATCACTTTATGGTCGGGATCGATCTCTTCATTTTCCAGACGATTCATAATATATTTCAAAGCTTTTTTTGAGCCCCGTTCCTTGGCTATGGGCAATAATTCACCGTCTCTGACTTCCAGGATCGGCTTGATCCCCAGAACACCGCCGACAAAACCGGCCGCTTTGCCGATCCGGCCGCCTTTCGTCAAAAATTCAAGGGTGTCCACCATAACACAGCTTTTGATCCTCGTCTTTGTCTCATCCAGGATCCCTTTGATCTCCTGGTTGGACTTGCCTTCCTTGATCAAACGGGCTGCCTGCTGAACCAGTAAGAGCTGTCCGCCGGTCACATTCAAGCTGTCAACCACTTCAACCTCACCTTTGGCAAACTCGGCAGCCGCCAAACAAGCTGATTGATAGGTTCCTGACAGCTTTCCGGACAAGTGCACCGAAATGATTTTATAGCCCTCATCGATATACTTTTTGAAAACCTTGTAGAAGACAACGGGGGTGACCTGTGAGGAGGTCGGGAAGGTGGACCCGGTCTGGATTCTGTGGAAGAGTTCTTCCACCGTCATTTCCACCCCATCCAAATAACTGGCTCCGTCAATATTGATCGACAGGGGAACCACTTCGCAATCTAATTCCCGCGCCATTTCCTTTGTAACGTCGGCCACAGAATCGGTGATCAGTTTTACTTTATTCAATATATACCATCCTCTATTATTTCATATTGGGGAATCCCATATCCGCCAGTGCTTTGTAGGTGATTATCGCTACTGCATTGGAAAGATTTAAGGATCTTTCCGATGTCTTGACCATAGGGATTCTGATCAGGCGCTGGTTTAAGTCAGTCCGGATTGCCTCCGGCAGACCGCTGGATTCTTGGCCAAACATTAAGAAGTCATTATCCCGGAAGCCGATTTCGTCATAGTAAGCCGTCCCCTTGGTGGTCACGGCATAGATTACCGCATCCGGGTATTTGGCTTTGAAATCCTCATAGCTTTCGTGGATCTCCAAATCCAAATCCTGCCAATAATCCAACCCGGTCCGCCTGATCTGTTTATCGGAAATTTCAAAACCCAGGGGCTTGATCAGATGAAGCTTTGAGCCGGTCAAAACACATGTCCTGCCAATATTGCCGGTATTTTGCGGTATCTCTGGCTGGAATAATACAATATTCAGCATTTAATCCATCTCCAGTGCTAATTTTTCAATGGCAATGGCGCAGCCGTCATGGTCATTGTCCAGGGTTACCATGGCCACCGCCTGTTTGACTTCATCCGGCGCATTGCCCATGGCCACCGAGTATTTTACCGCGGTGAGCATGCTGATATCGTTCCGCTCATCGCCCACACACATGATCTCTTCGGGTCTGGCGCCGACAAATTCCCCCAGGCTGATGACTGCCTTGCCCTTGTCAGCCATAACATTGGTGATCTCCAAGTTGGACCTTGAGGAGGAAACCAGGGAGATCTCAGGGATCCCGGCAAATGCCCCGGCGGTTTCACTCTGCTTTTCCCGCCCCGGGAAAAAGATGATCTTATTCACGCCATGACCGTGCTGTTTCAAAACCCGCTCAATCTGGGCATAATCTTCCATTTCCACATAATCCAGGGGATACTTGGTTTTGATCGCCCCGTAGATCTGCCGGTAGGCGGCAAACCTTGAGGAAATGTACATGCAGTTTTTATCATAAAAATTGGGTCTGGCTTTGAGCTCCTTAAGGATCTTATATACATCAAAAATTGTTTCTTGCCCGATTGGTATGTCCTTGTAGACCCGCCCGGTCTCCATATCCCGGATCAGAGAACCGTTCATGGAGATGATAGGCGCATTGATACCCGCCAGGTGTGCGATGGCCATGACCGACTGGTGGATCCTGCCGGAGGCGATGGTTACCGTGATCCCCCTGGCTCTTGCCAAACGGATCGCCTCGATCACCCGGGGCGTCAGCTCCCGCTGTGTATTTAAAAGTGTCCCGTCGATATCCAGACAAATTAATTTTATCATGATCAATACCCTTTGATTTGTTAATGATAATTATAACAGATATTTCCTGATCCAGGCGTATTGTTTGTTCCTGGATAGGGCAAGTTTGCCATAGATGAGCTCCAGAATCTCTGCCCGATCCTTGGCCGGGGTCAGCGCCGCGATCCCGCCAAAGCTTTTAGCGTTGGTGGTTTGGGCCAGCTGTTTCAGCTGTTTATTCAGATCATATTCACTGACTTTACCGGCTATCTCCAAAAGCGTATCCGCCGGTTGAATCTCCAGCCCGCTCTCCGCCAGCAGCGTCTCCACATAGCGATTGAATTTACTGACATCCGGATCAGCTAATAAATGGCTGATCCGCCGTTTCTTCACCAGGAGCATGATCCCCAGGGCGACGGGCAGAAGCAGAAGCCAATAGACTGCCTGACTGCTGGATGGGTCACCCCCATCGTTGCCAATGTTTCCCGTATCGTCAGCTTTGGGCACCGTGGTGGAGGGCGGCTTGGTTTGCTGCGGTTGATTCGGCGTGGTATCCTCTGGCGGCTCCCCATTCTCCGGCGGCTGGGAATTCCCCTGATCCCTGGGCGTACCCGTGGCATCCCAAATGGTCCAGATTCCTGCCTCGGCATCCGTCAGCACCTCGGCCCAGGCATGGGCATCGGAATTGCGGACCAATACTGCCCCCGTCTCATCAGTTTCACGGAAAACCTTGAAGCCTTCCGCATATCGGGCAGGCACTCCAGCGATCCTCAGCATGATGGTCATGGCTGAGGCAAAATACACACAATAACCCTGCCTTCCCTCGAACAGGAAATAGTCCACGAAATCTTCCCCCGGAGGAAGCTCACCTGGTTCCAAGGAATACGCAAAATTACTCGTCAGGTAGCCCCTGATTGCCCGGGCGATCTCCGTTGGGCTCTTCAGCCCTTCTGTTATGCTCAGGGTCAAATCGATGGTCCTTTGGGTCACACTTTCGGAAATCTCCAAATAATTCCCGTAGCTTTGGAGATCATTCAAATTTTGGCTGCCAGCGGCTTTTTGCGCCGTCTTTGCCTCATCGGTAAAATATACGGTATAGGGTGATTTCACGGGCAGATTGGCCATGAAGGTCTGATCATTGATCCCGTAATAGACTCTGGTCTCCACCCGATCCGATAAAATCACGGAATCCGGGTAGGACGGGACAAACAGACTCATGGTGTCAAGGGCCACGGGGGTCAGGTCATATTTAAGCTTCGGCAGCCCGGCATAATAGCTTAACATATCCCCGGATGCCAGGTTTTCCGTCCGGTAGATGTTGTCATTTCGCTCCCAGGTCATTCCAGTGTAGGCATACTTGGTGTTGCCCCTTAAATATCCAGGACTGTCCCCTTTCAGGGTCATGACCAATGTATCACTCATGGTGACGTCACCGCCCAAGGCGGTGGACGAATCATTGTAACCGGCTGAGCGGAGGCTGAAGGAATCCAGAAAGCTGGTGCCGCTTAAAAAATCGTCCTGCATCAGAAAATCATTGGCCCTCATCCATACCTTATCATAAACCGGGCCTTTTCGGAGAGAAGTCAGGTTTGCGGTGATCAGGGCTGCCACCAGAGCCATGACGATGATCTGAGTGAGCCTCCCGCCATAGCTGATCTTGTTGGCTGTAGTATCGGCCAAGCTTGGTTCATCCGCCCGGCTCCTGCCATAGGCGATCAAAAACGCCCAGAGGAAGATAAATGGTGTCAGCTGATGGAGTGGATCCAAAAAATAGTCCACCGCCCACAGGAAGAAAATCAAGGCGATGTCCATGACCATCAGGTTCCAGGGGAAAATATAGGTGCTCATGAAGGCGGCTGCTATGAGCAGCAGGGAAACCGTACCAAGCAGGTATGCGAAATCTTCATAAAGGAGGGTTTTCGACAGGGACAGCTTCTCGTTGATGTTCGTGATGCCTTCCAGGAGGAGACTGAAATCCAGGTGGAAGGTTTGATACAGCAGCAGTCCGCCCAGTATGACCGCCAGGAGGTTAATTACCTTGCGGTCCCTGATCAGACCGATGATCCCGGCCAGGATCAGGCCGGCGGGTACCGCAATCTTCAGAAAATCGGCCAGGATCTGCCCCCGGTCGGCAATTTGCACGTCATAGGCCGACAGGATCAGGTTGGTCAGCAGGAATGTGTTCAGAACGATCATCAGGATCTCTACAATATGCCGTCTAATCCACTTCATAGCCTGCCCCCTTCAAGTTGATGAATTTCAGTTTGGAGCCTTCCGGGTCCACCGGATAATTATCAAGCTTTGGCACGCAGAGGACGACTTCATTCTGATCATGTTTGAGCCGCCTGATCTCGGACAGACTGCCGGGATCATAGGTGGTAAAAAACACCAGTGTCCCCCGTTCCAGTAAAAATTCATTTTTTTCAATGACGAAGTCTTTAAGCAAATGCCGGTAGACCGCCTTGGTTTCCAAGAGATCCTCCTCCAGCCGTTCAAAAGCTTCCCGATTGACCATGTCAAAACTCTGCCGCCGGTTGTCATTCAATATGACACCGTGGGGAATCCCAATTTTCAACAACCCCCTGGACAATGACAGGGCATCGGTCACCAGGGTGTTCTCGTAGATCCCTTCCCGGTCCATCCCCATGATCCTCTCGTTCATATCCAGGATGATCAAAATATCCTTTTCTTCCGTGGTTTCGCCTTTTTTCACATATAACTCATTGAATTTGGCCGACACCTTCCAGTTGATCTTGCGGATGTTATCACCCATCCGATAACGCCGGAGTTCCCGAATTACATAGGGATTCTCCCGGGAATAGGTTCGGTAAAAATTACCCTCCCCCAGGGTGTCGTAGGCAAACTTTTCCGCATCCCTTTCCAGGATCTTGGGATATATTTTCGTGGTGACAGGCATCAAGTCCCGTTTCCATTTGATGATGTTCAAGGCATCGGCAACGGTCAGGGTTATTTTCCCCAGGCTGACGATCCCCCGGACCTTGGGTGTGGTTTTATAGACCACGCGGACTTTGTCCCGTGGGGGAACTGAAAACACCCGCCGATCCCCCTGATTGGCCGCAGTTACTTCCACACGGGGGGCCAGCAGGAGTGTCCGATTGCCGATGATCAGTTTTTGCGACACTACGTCGCCCACCTCAGTCCGGCCTTCGTTGTCCTCAAACGTCAACCCGATGCCCCGGTTGATAAGGAGCCCCTGCAGCCCAGCCAGGCAAAACAGGACAATCGTCATAATCAGGAGGGCGGACCAGGTATACCCGCCAAAGAAGTAGTATACCAGGGCGGCCGAAGCAAACCAGGCAATGAACCTTATATCCAATCTCATAGTTGCAGCTCCCCTCAGCGTGGAGCCCTGACAAATTCCAATACCTGCCGGATTGCATCCTTTTCCTTAAGTTCCTTGGCTCTGGCCGCCCCGGACAGCTTGATCCGATGCGAGAAGCTAAGCACCACATTGGCCTTGACATCATCGGGAATCACATAATCCCGGCCGCTGATCAGGGCTTCTGCCTGGGACAGCTTCATCAGGGCCAGGGAAGCCCTGGGGGACACCCCCATGGCAATCAGATGGGAATTCCTGGTTTCGTTGGACAAACGGACGATATAATCATTGATCGCATCAGATACTTTGACCTGCCGGACCATCTGGATCAGGGCCAGGACATCCCTTCTGGAAACGGTACTTCTTAAATCATCCAGGGGATTGTCAGCCCGGAAATTCCGGAGGATATCCATCTCATCCTCCTTCGCCGGATAGCCGATGGACATCTTCATGATGAAGCGGTCCAGCTGGGCTTCCGGCAAATTGAAGGTGCCTTCATATTCAATGGGATTCTGGGTGGCCAATACCACAAATGGCTTCTCCAGCTGATAGGAAGTATTGCCCTCTGAGACCTGACTTTCTTCCATGACCTCCAGGAGAGCCGCCTGGGTTTTCGGGGAGGTCCGGTTGATTTCATCCGCCAGGATGATGTTGGCAAAGACCGGTCCCTGCCGGAATTCAAAGTTCATGTCCTTGGGGTTATAGATGGATACACCGGTGATGTCCGACGGGAGCAGATCCGGTGTAAACTGGATTCGGGAGAAGGACAGATCCATGGTTTTGGCCATGGCTTTGACCAGAGTGGTTTTGCCCATTCCGGGCAGGTCCTCAATTAGTATATGGCCCTCGCAAATGATCCCTTTGATGATATTGGTGATCACACTGTCTTTTCCAACGATTACTTTTCCTACATTTTTCTGGATACGTTCGATCAGTTCGTTCAATTTATCCTCCGTTTGTCCTAAGACATCTTAAATTCGATTTGTCTGGGTGGTTTTCCTGCTATCTGGTGATAAATTCCATTCCTGACTTTTGAAACGGAAAATCTCTCTTATTATAACCCATCGGGCTGGAAATGACGAAACCGGAATTATTCTTAACCTGGCGGACACGTTTTTCTTGCCACGACAGCATGAAGATGCCATAGATTATGAAAGTTCCTGAAACTGCCCTTCCCCTGGACCATCGTTGCTATAATGGAATTTAAAGACACAAGTGAGGTAACCATCATGAACCAAGACATGAACAAAGACATGACCGAATTACTAAAAGACATCATCAACCTGCCCAGTCCCACAGGTTATGACCGGGAGATCCGCACCTATCTGACCGGTTTTCTCCATTCAGCGAAAATACCCTATCAGGTAACCAACAAAGGCGCCGTTCTGGCTGTCCTTAAGGGGCAAAACGATGCGGCTATCATGTTTTCGGCCCATTCCGATACCCTGGGGGCCATGGTCAAGGAGATCAAATCCAATGGACGGATCAAAGCCGCCATGATCGGAGGCTGCCCCTGGGTGTCCCTGGACGGAGAGAACTGCACGCTGCGGACCAGGGATGACCGAAGGTACACCGGGACTTTCCAGGGTACCAAGCCATCCGTCCACATCGACGGCCCTGAAGTCGCAAAAACTGAGCGGACTGCCGACACTACCGAACTGATCCTGGATCTTCCGGTTTCAACCAAGGCGGAAACGGAAGGTTATGGGATTTCTGTGGGGGATTTCATTTTTGTGGACCCCAAATTTACCCTGACCGAAACCGGCTTCATTAAATCCCGCTACCTGGACGACAAGGCATCAGTCGCCATTCTGCTCAAAGCCATGACCGAGCTTAAAGATAAACCCTTGCGCAATACCGTCTATGTATTCATCTCCAATTATGAAGAAGTCGGCCATGGTGCCTCGGCAGGAATTCCGGAAAATGTCCAAGAATTCATCGCTGTGGATATGGGGGCACCGGGCAACGGTCAGGCATCTTCGGAATTCGCCGTGAATATCTGTGCCAAGGATTCCACCGGTCCCTTCGATTTGGGAATCCGGGAGAAAATGACGGAGCTTTGTATAACCCATTCCATCGATCACCGGATCGACATCTATGATTTCTATGGGTCGGATGCCTCAGCCGCACAAAAAGCCGGCAATGATGTGCGGACCGGCCTGATCGGGGCGGGGGTGTTTGCCTCCCATGGCTATGAAAGGACCCACCGAAAATCCATGGAAGCCACCTTGGACCTGGTCATAAATTATGCCCTGGCCGGTCTTGCCTGATCCCATTGACTAAATTCCACCATCTGCAGGCTGAGGCTGGAAATTTTCAATAAGCCGGCCAAAATGCAACCACACAAATAAAACATTCAATCGATACAAAAAAATAATTGGCAAAAAAATAAATAACAGGCAATTGTCCGCTCCTGCCAGGATATTACCATGGCTGCCGAGGGGGGGCAATTGCCTGTTGCGTTTTTCAACTAAAGCTTTTTCAACTTGAGATTTTTCAACTAAAGCTTTTTCAACTAAAGCTTTTTCAACTTGAGGTTTTTCAACATAAGATTTTTTAACCCTGGGGATTGTGATACTC
>CAZOTM010000058.1:0-10498 GCA_964582675.1 uncultured Clostridiaceae bacterium | reverse complement strand
ATAAGTCGTTGGGCGTCACTCCACCAAACACGTTATAATTCTTCGGGAATTTAGGCTAAAAATTATCCTCCACCTGGTGTAAATGGGGGATAAAAAGCATAAAATTAAGGTAGATGAACTCCACTGAAAACATTTGGCGGTGGAGGCTAAACAGTAAAATAAACGAAACGAAGTGAACGGTTATGGCAGATGAAAATCAAAAAAGGGGACAAGACTCAGGGGGAAAGGATCCAGGGGGAACGGATCCAGGGGGAAGAAACCGTGGATTCAGCCAGCCATCCAGAAAACGGAAATCCCTGAAAAAAGCCATCCTCGCCGTCATAGTGGCCCTGACCATTCCAACGGTGGCTGGAGTCAGCTACCTGGTTTTCGTGGGGCGGAAAGTGCAGACCAGGGACATGACCGATCCCATATGGGATAAGCCCATCGCGGCGGAGGCCTTTGAACAGGGAAGCGCAAATTCGATTGGGACAGAAGTGCCCCAGACCACAATCCAAACGGATGAAACGGCTGGGTCGAAGGATACAAGGCCTGTTGGCACAGCAGATCCTCTGCCCTCTGGTTCGACGGTTAAAATCACTCCAGAAGAAATCACTCCAGAAGAAATCACTCCAGACGGGGTTATTTTGGAAAATCCCAGCCCTGTTCCCCCGCCAGGCAGCGATGGGGTGGCCGTGGAACCGGAGGCAGCTGAAACACCCAAGAATATTGCCCCAGTTCAAAATCAGGCGATCCGCAATGTCCTGCTGTTGGGTGTGGATTCCACGGATGATTCAGGGCGATCTGATACCATGATGATCCTGACTGTGGATCACACCGCCAGGCAAATCAGACTGTCATCCATCATGAGGGATTCCTACGTATTTATCCAGGGCTATGGAATGGATAAGATCAATCATGCTTATGCTTTCGGGGGGGCCAGGCTGGCACTACAGACGGTAAATTCCAACTTCAGTCTGAATATCAGCGATGTCATGGTCGTCAATTTCTCCCAGCTCATCCAAATTGTGGATGCTGTGGGGGGAATCCCCATGGAGCTGACGGACCAGGAAGCCAGTCATCTGGGATTTAGCGGGGGTGGGAAAACCTACGGGCTGGATGGCAGGGCGGCTTTGGCTTATTCCAGAATTCGCGCCATCGACGATGATTTTGCCCGGACCGGCCGGCAAAGACGAGTTTTGACAGCTGTCATCAATAAAATCAAAGCGCTGCCGCTTGCCCGGATTCCGGGAGCGGTTGGAGAACTCCTGCCGATGGTTTGGACCAGCCTGACTTTGGGAGATATCATTGCCACAGCCGCCAGTGCGGTTGCCGGGGGGTATGACATCATTGGGGCAGTGTTCCCGGGAGAAAACGCGTCCTGGGGGATCGTGATCGATGACATTTGGTATCTGGAGTTCGATGGGGAAGAGCAGACCGAAGCGCTGGATTCATTTATTTTCAATCCATCGGGGACACCTCTCCAGGAGCCAGACTAAGGGCTGAAAAACGGTGGATCACATCCTCCTTAAAAGAGCCGGATGACTGCGCAGGCAGCAGTTTGCCGGCTCTTTTAACCGATTTCCACCACTTGCACGGACCACTCAGCCAGGCTTATCCTGTGATTGATGGTAACGGATATGAAACACCTTATGAAACAGGATATGGAACACTATTTGGGATTCAAATCGTGGACGAAAAGGGAAGGGGATAAATGGATCATGAGTGGGAATAAAAACTGGGAACTGGGAATGATCTGTGGAACTGGGGACAATCTGGGAATAATCTGGATTCATAAGACTCGGATTTATGATATAATGTAATGATTGAAATTGATCAGGCGGTAAGGAGGGGGATTTATGGGCTACAACAAGTTGATACAGATCGATGGGAAGCTTGTCCGAAAAACCGGCAAGAACAAGATCACGGAAGTTGCGCCCAGGTCTCCGGCAGGCAAGGCGGGGATCCTCCCCGGCGACCAGCTGCTCAGGATCAATGATACGGAAGTCCAGGATATCCTGGATTACCGATACCTTACTGCGGCAGAAAACTTCCAGCTGACGCTCCTAAGGGAGATGGAATATACGGTGGCGATCCATAAAGAGACTTACGAAGATACCGGGTTGACCTTTGAATCGGGGATCATGGACAAAGCTTCGAGATGCTCCAACAACTGCATTTTCTGCTTTATTGACCAGCTGCCCCCCGGAATGAGGGAGACCCTTTATTTTAAGGATGATGATTCCCGGCTGTCTTTCCTCCAGGGGAATTTTGTGACTTTAACCAATATGACGGACAAGGACATCCGGCGGATCATCGATTATAAAATCAGTCCCATTAATATTTCTGTCCATACCACCAATCCGATGCTCCGGGCAAAAATGCTGAATAACCGGAATGCCGGAAACATCCTGGAGCGCATGAAGCAGCTGGCGGCCCATAAAATCAGAATGAGCGCTCAAATCGTACTGGTTCCTGGCTGGAACGACGGTGAAGAGCTGGTGAGGACATTACGGGATTTGGGGGCGCTGTATCCCTATGTCACCGGGGTGGCCATCGTCCCGGTGGGGATTACCCGATACCGGGACAATCTCCCGGAGTTAAAGGGCTTCGACCCAGATGGAGCGGGGAAGACCATCGATGCCACAGCGGAACTGCAAAGGGAATTCTTTATTACCCGGGGGACCTGTTTTGCCAGGTGTGCCGATGAGTTTTATTGCCTGGCCGGGCGGGATGTTCCGGAGGAAGCCTTTTATGAGGGGTACGGCCAGATCGAAGACGGGATCGGAATGATCCGAATGTTTCGCGAATCAGTAGCCGCCGACTTGACAAAATTGCGTTCGGGTCACGGAGCCTTTACTTTTGTCACAGGCGCCTCAGCTTATGCTGAGATTGCGGCGGCGGCGGAGCAAATATCTGCAAAAAACCCGGGGGTGGCAACGGAAGTGTTCATGGTGCCCAACCACTTTTTCGGCCCATCCATCACGGTAGCCGGCTTATTGACGGGGCAGGACATCATCAAGGAGCTCAAGGGCAAAAATCAAGGCAGCTGCCTGATCCTGCCCAGGAATATGTTCCGGGCCGGAGATGAAGTCATGCTGGACGGTATCACCATTGCTCAATTGGAAAACGAACTCAGTGTTAAGGTACTCATAGTTGATTACACCGGTGAGAATCTGATCAAAACAATAAATAAAGCGCTTAAGAGGTAACAAATTATGGGAAACCCAATCGTTGCAATAGTAGGAAGACCCAATGTCGGTAAATCGACGTTGTTCAATAAAATCGCCGGCCGACGAATCGCCATCGTGGAGGATACACCCGGGGTGACCAGAGACAGGATATATGCCGATGCCGAATGGCTCAATCATAACTTTAAACTCATCGATACCGGCGGTATCGAACCGGATTCCACCGATGAGATATTGAGCCAGATGCGGCGGCAGGCGGAGATCGCCATAGAGACAGCTGATGTCATCTTGTTTATGGTGGATGGCAAGACCGGCCTGGCAGATGCCGACAAAGAAGTCGCCACCATGCTCCGTAGGTCCGGGAAGCCGGTGGTTCTGGCGGTCAATAAGATCGATAACATGAAGGACGCCATGAATGCCATGGAGTTCTACAACCTGGGGATGGGCGAACCCTTTCCCATCTCATCCACCCAGGCACTGAATCTGGGTGATCTTCTGGATGAAGTGATCAAGCACTTCCCCAGTTATGATAACGAAGACGATGGGGACGAATACATCCGGGTCGCCTTTGTCGGCAAACCCAACGTGGGTAAATCCAGCCTGGTCAATCGGCTGATCGGCGAAGAACGAAGCATCGTCACCGATATCCCTGGTACCACCAGGGATGCGGTGGACAGCTATTTGGAAACCGAAGAGGGAAAATTTATTCTGGTGGATACGGCCGGGCTTCGAAAAAAAGCCAGGGTCAAGGGCGATATCGAACGATTCTCAGCCCTGCGGACCATGACTGCCCTGGAAAGAGCGGATGTCATCGTTTTGATGATCGACGCCACCGAGGGGGCCTCTGAGCAGGATGAACGGATCATCGGCTATGCCCATGAAATGAGAAAAGCCATCGTGATCCTGGTCAATAAATGGGATCTCATTCCCAAAGACGATAAGACGATGATCAATTTTACGAAGGATTTGAAAGTCCAGTTCCATTTTCTCAGTTATGCCCCGTATCTGTTTATTTCCGCCCTTACCGGCCAAAGAGCCCATAAGGTGTTAGCCTTTGTCAAGGATGCCTACGAGAACTATACCCGCCGGATCTCCACGGGAGTTCTCAATGAGGTCGTCAACAAGGCCTTGATGATGAATGAACCGCCCATCGTGGCCAACCGGAGGCTTAAAATTTACTACTGCACCCAGACCGGGGTCAAGCCGCCCACCTTCGTCTTCTTTGTCAATGATACTTCCCTGCTCCACTTCTCTTATCAACGGTATTTGGAAAATCAGCTGCGGGCAAGTTTTAACTTTGACGGAACGGGCATAAAAATGGAGTTTCGGGAAAGGAAGGAATAAAGAATGATGAAGATAGCATTTCTGGGCGCAGGGAGCTTCGGGACAGCCCTGACGAGAGCTGTTGCACGCTCAGGTCATCAGATCACCGTCTACGACCGGAAAATTGAGATCGTGGATGAAATCAACCATTTTCATACCAATAAAAAGTATCTGCCGGAACTGATATTGCCGCCAGCAGTGGAGGCAGTCCATGAACTGGCATCTGCAGTGACCGGTAAGGATCTGATCGTATTTTCCGTGCCATCTTCAGCGATTCGGGAAATGGCGGAAAAGATCAAGCATCATCTGACGGGGACTGAGATCATCGTCAGCATTGCCAAGGGAGTCGATCCCCAGACCCTAAAGCCCTTATCCGAAGTGATTGAGGAAATTTTGAACATCGAGCCGGTGATCCTGTCCGGGCCGTCCCATGCGGAAGAGGTCGCCAAGGACCTGCCCACCACCCTGGTGGCGGCATCGAAAAATGAAATTGCCATGAAAAAAGTCCAGGAGGTGTTTGCTTCCAGTACCTTAAGGGTTTATCGCAACAGCGATCTCAAGGGGGTCGAAATCGGCGGCGCCGTTAAGAACATCATTGCTCTGGCCGCCGGAATTTCCGATGGGATCGGCTACGGGGATAACTCCAAGGCCGCCCTGATGACCAGAGGCATGGCGGAGATCGTCAGGATCGGTATGAAAATGGGTGCAGACAAGGAGACCTTCTATGGTTTAACCGGAATGGGGGATCTCATCGTCACCTGCACCTCCATGCACAGCCGGAACCGGCGCTGCGGCATTCTGATCGGCCAGGGGAAATCCATGGAGGATGCGACCAAACAGATCGGAATGGTGGTGGAGGGAATCAAAGCGACCAGGTCGTTCCATGATATCGCTAAAAAAATGAATGTGGAAATGCCCATAACGGAAGCGGTTTATTCTGTATTGTTCCTGGAGGTTGACCCCATGGACGCTGTGGACAATCTGATGCTCCGGGAACTGAAGAAGGAATGATCGTCTACTTGATCGCCGCCCTGATATTATTTTGGAGATATGGAAAATATCGAAGGCAACCTGAGGCGGAGATGCAGCCAAAGCTTCTTCTGGCGGGGGGGCTGTTCTTTTTGATTGCCGCTCTCTTGAGTCTCACCGAATTCTTATTGAAAACCCAACAGCCTCTCCTAGACTTGATCATGATCATCTCAGGAGCCTGCCTGATCGGCTTTATTGTTGCCGAGGAGCGGAACAAAGCCAGAGCTGCCGGCGGGTTGGGATTTGACCGGGAAGCTGATCGGATCAGAAATGAAATCATCAGACATACGGAGCGATCCGTCCATTACCACCATGAGAAGACCAATGAATTCCCAGATTCCTCCGGACCAGACCAAAAGCCTGAGCCCAAAGATCCCGCAGGCGGGGACAGGAACGATAAAATTTAAGGGACAGCTGCCCGTAAATTTGAATGAGCCGATTCCA
Source organism: uncultured Clostridiaceae bacterium (assembly GCA_964582675.1). GTDB lineage: Bacteria > Bacillota > Clostridia > Clostridiales > Clostridiaceae > JG1575. The sequence goes on along the minus strand of CAZOTM010000058.1, from coordinate 4,532 downwards.
GACAAAACCGGGGATTTTTACAGGGGAGCAGCCCCAAAAGACATCTATAAGGCAATTCAATCAAATGAATTGCCTTATGTCGTGCAGTTTGATCACATAGGTAGATCATGTGAATAGATCATGCAGTTAAAATTGGCTTTATTTATACCCCAGTTATAAACGAGAAACATGACATGCAGGAACCTGGAACTGTCTTTTCTCCCCAAGGGGGAAGGAATTCGGACTTCGTTTCCGGAGATCGGCGACAGTAGGCATCGACCAAAATGAACCAGCTGCGGTTGAAAATGTCCATGGTCAGAGAGGAAAAACCGGGATGATTCATGTATAATGTAATTGGGAAAATATACTGTTTACACATCAGCAGTCGGCGGATAGTATAAGGCCGATATTTATTTGGGTACTAGATTGTTCCTGAAAGGAAATCGAAGGATAGATGAAAAAACCTCCATCAAAACAAGGGATCAGGAACAGGCTTTATGCTGCGGGATTGGCAGTGGCGATCATTGCCGGGATATTTCTGATCAGGGCCTATCAGGAGTATAAGGTCCGGCAAACCATAGCCATGAATTTAGAGATTGTCAAAGCCATGGAATTGAGGAATGTATCAGAAATTGAAACCAAACTGAAAGAGCTTCGTGAAAAATACGGGATCGGCAGACTGGATACGGATAATATCAGCAACCGCAGATATTTTGAAGATTCCCTGTTCATGGGGGACTCCTTGATGGAGCCCTTAAGTCTCTACGAGTATCTTCCCCCATCCAACGTGCTGGCATTCAAGGGCAGGAATACAAAAACTGCTCTGCAGGATGTGCAGGCCATCACCAATTTGAATCCGGCGCGGATCTTTTTATCCTACGGGATGAATGATTTGAACCTGACATCTGACCCGGAGGTTTTTGGCGGGGACTACGGCAACCTGATCAAACAAATCAAACTAACCAAGCAGGATGCCGAGATCGTTCTCCTCTCCATTCTTTATGTGTCAGATGCAGCAATCGCGGAACAGCCTTCCCTCGCCCGGTCCAGAGTGGATGATTTCAATCAGATCATCGAACAACTGGCGCAGGACAATGACCTGGTTTATCTTGATATCACGTCTCTGACTGAGGATGGCCGATTATACGAGGCGGATGGGATCCATCCGGTGAGTTCCTACTACACAAAATTATTAAATTTCATTAAATCAGAATTTATCAATCGGAGGTGATTTGGTGACAACAGCAGGGAATAGGCATCACCCCAGAAGACAGCCCGAGCCGGCAAGACCATCCGATGGATTGAGAAAAGCTCCTTCGGCCAGGCGGGCTGCTCCCGCCAGAAAAACTGCGCCGGTGAGACCGGCTGCTCCCAGGCGTAAAACTTCTGCCGGGGGAAACCGGAGAGCGGTGAGACCGACGGGACTCCTCCAGAATGAAAAATTCAGGAATTTCCTCCTCGCAGGCAGCCTCCTTTTGCTGACTGCCATCATTCTCCTTGGCACCGGTGTCGTCAAACTGAAATCCCCTGATATGGCGGCCATAAAAACTACCCTGGCCGGAGCAGTCCAACCCCTTAGTATGACGGCCGGTGATGAAAAAAGTCTGAAGAAAAACTATGGGATCGAAGGCAGAGATCTGGCTGACTTTGTTTATTATGCCCCCAAAAGCTCCATGGATGCATCGGAAGTAATGATTTTAAAGCTGAACCAGGCATCTCAGGCTGATCGATATCTAAGCCTCATCGAGGCGAGAAAAAGCAAACAAATCGAATCCTTTAAAAACTACCGACCGGAAGAAGCGATAATACTGGAAAATAGTATTCTTCGAGTGACCGGGGAATATATCATATTCATCTCTTCTCCCGAAGCGGATGATATCAATGGGACGCTGAAACAAGCGTTTTGATGTGGAGTTGAATGCATTGATTTTTAACAGTATTATTTATATATTTCTGTTCTTGCCCATGGCATTACTGGTTTACTATGTTACCCCCATGAAATGGAGAAATATCGTCCTCTTGCTTCTCAGCCTCCTGTTCTTTTCCTGGGGTTCACCCACTTATGTAGGTTTGCTTCTGATCTCCATGGGAGTGAATTATCTGGGAGTCCTTAAAATGGCTTCCCTCAAGGATACCAGGCACAAACGATATTTCCTTACCATGCTGTTGACCCTTAACGTATTAATTTTATTGGTGTTTAAGTATTTGGGCTTTTTTATTATCAACCTTAATCTCCTGTTTGGCACAGGGATTTATGCCGAGAAACTAACCCAGCCTCTGGGGCTTTCCTTCTATACCTTCCAGGTCCTGTCCTATATCCTGGATGTCTACAAAGGCACGGAGAGGGCCGAACGAAATCCCCTGAAGGCAGCCCTTTATTTCATCATGTTCCCGCAGCTGTTCTCCGGACCGATCATGCGCTACTCGGAAATCAAGCCGCAGCTCGCGCCAAGGCTCATCAAGCTGCGGGTCATTGCCGAGGGCATGGAGCGGTTTATCATCGGGTTGTTCAAGAAAGTTTTCATCGCCAATACCCTGGGTGCCTTATGGACCATTGTCAAGGCCACCGATCCTGCAGTCATGAGTGTCCTGACCGCCTGGGTCGGGATTATTGCCTTCACCTTCTACATCTATTTTGATTTTTCCGGCTATATGGACATGGCCATAGGCACGGCGAATATGTTCGGATTTCAGCTGCAGGAGAACTTTAATTTTCCTTATATTTCCAAAAGCATCTCTGAGTTCTGGCGCAGGTGGCATATGACCCTTGGCAGATGGTTCAGGGACTATATCTACATACCCATGGGGGGGTCCCGGGAAGGCAATTTTAAACTGATCATCAATACCCTCACCGTCTGGGCAGTCACCGGTCTGTGGCACGGAGCCAGCTGGAATTTTGTTGTCTGGGGCGTCTACATGGGCATAATCATCCTGGCGGAAAAATTCCTGCTCAAGGATTTTCTCCGGAGAATCCCCAAAGCAATCGCGTCAGTCTATACTATGATCCTGATCATGGTGGGCTGGGTCATCTTTGATACTCCCTCCCTGACCTATGCTGGAAAATACATTAAAGTGTTGTTCGGAAGCGGGAAATTTATTGATAATACGGGGATCTACTATTTGTATACCCACCTGGTGATTTTCCTGTTAGGGTTTTTCCTTTCCGGACCGGTGATCTATGAACGGTTTGCCAAGTTGAAACGGGAAACCAATCGTTCCCGGAATATTTTATTCATCGCTGGATTGCTGCTGTTATTCATTGTCTCGGTGGCTTATATTCTGAATCAGTCGTTCTCACCGTCCATGTACATCGGGTTCTAGGAGGCAGATATGATCAAAAAGCAAAATCGCCACTTGGCGCAATACCGAAGCCTCCTATTGATCGTGTTTGGCCTCTTGATCGGTCTCCTTCCTTTGGTCCAGGCGATCCTGCCGGACCGGACGTTTTCGGCCAATGAGAACCGGGCGCTCAAAACCCCGCCGAAGTTCTCCCTACATGCTTATTCCAACGGTTCATTCGCCAAGGGGATGGCCGGGTATCTGGAGGATCAGTTTCCCCTCCGGGATGGCTTGGTTTCCCTTAAAGCCAACACTGAAAAATTTTTACTCAGGATGGAAAATAATGATGTCTATATCAACAATTCGGAGTATCTGATCGATAAATTCAATCAAAACCCCGACAGCTTAAGCCAGGACAAAGCCAAGGCGATCAACAGTCTGGCCAGAAACAACCTGGGCAAGAACATCAGTGTCATGCTGGTACCCAATAAAATTGAGATTTTAAAGGAAAAGCTGCCATTTAAAGCCCCGCTGCAAAGCCAAAAGCAATATCTGGAGGATTTTTATGCACTGCTCACGGTGGATATCAACCGAATCAATTTGATTGAAAAATTCTCGGAAAATAAAAATGCCTACCTCTTTTTTAAAACGGATCACCATTGGACACAGGAAGGGGCTTTTTTAGCCAGCAAGGAATATTTAACGGCTTTAGGACTTTCTCCCCAGGCGGATAACAATTATGACATCCGCATGCTGAGCAACGATTTCTACGGTTCCTTGTCCTCCAAGGCAGGGATTAAACCCCGCTCAGCCGATACCATCAATGTGTTTTTATCCAAAGCCCCGGAGGATCTGATCGTGAATCTGATGGAGGAGCGGAAAAAAATGACCTCCCTTTACCAAACCGGGATGGTGTCGGGAAAAGATAAATATCTGCTGTTCCTTGGCGGCAACTATCCGGTGGTCAGAATATCCACCAATTCACCCGCTAACCGGCGGCTGCTGATCATTAAGGATTCCTATGCCAATGCGTTTGTGCCGTTTCTGACGAAGGATTTCAATGAAATAACCATGCTTGATTTAAGATACTTTACGGATGATGTCCAGACCTACATTGAAGACTACAGCATCACGGATATTCTGGTCCTGTATAACATCAATACCTTTAATGATGATAACAGTATCTTAAACCTGAATTGATCCCCTCATCCGAACCGTTGTGTTTAAGCTGGAGTCTATCGTCTTAAAGTAGCCGGCCTTGTCTGTCCGTAAAT
>CAZOTM010000057.1:6348-10548 GCA_964582675.1 uncultured Clostridiaceae bacterium | reverse complement strand
TCCTGAGGAAAGCTGATCAATGGGGTTTCCTTGGAGCAGATCGGTTAATGACAATAAAGACATCCCGGGCAATTATGGATTGCCCGGGATGTCCGGCTTGAAAGGAGGCTAATCTACAGGGATCTCGATTTTGTAGCCTTTGCGCCAGATCGTCAGGATGAGGCTTCGGTAATCGCCGATTTTTTTGCGCAGGCTCTTGATATGGGTATCCACAGTTCTGGAACCGCCGAATTGATATCCCCAGATTTTTTGCAAGAGGTCTTCCCGGGAGAAGTGTTCCCCTTGATTCATCAGGAGATACAAAAACAGGTCGTATTCTTTTTGAGTGATTTTAACATCTTTGTCACGGATGAGGACTCGCCCCGTTGTATAATCAATGGTGAGGTCATGGTAGCGATAACTTGCCGGATCATCGCTTTCACCGTAAAAGCGCCCTTTCAAGCGGTCGATCCCCCGCTTCAGGCGATCGGCATCAAAGTAGGATGCCCCCATATCATCATTCTGGCCAATTCCATTGGTGGATTCCTCAGGGACGCCATAATGGATGATCGGGTTTAAAACGGAATTCCGGTAGCGTGACAGGAGATTCTGCCCCTCCGGGAACTTGATGCGGCTGTCCACAACAAACAGTGAAATGTTTTCCCGTTCTGCTGCATCCATGGCTTCAAGGCTGTTGCTGGCTTCATGGATGATGTATTGGTCCGCCAAAGCTGCTTTCAGTTTGTGGCGATGATTGGGATCTGGGTCTGCGATTAAAATATGATGCATGGCTTCACCGTCCTGGTTTTATTCTGTCATCAGCCATTTTCAAAGGCAAGGGGCTGATCCATCGGTTGTATAAATCGGATAAAAAGTTCGTGCAATGTAACAGAGTGTACTATAAATAGTTGAACAAAATATAAAGACCGGATGAAAATAAAAATAATTGGGGTGATCATTTGAAACAGGGTTGGAAATTTATTCTGTTGTTCGGGGCTGCCGTTGCCGCGGGTCTGGTAATCAGCCATATTCTGGAGCATCAGGCTGACATTGAACAATTCACAGAGGATTATGGCAGCTATGTGACGGAAGAATATGAGGAACCTTTATTGGTTGAATGAATCGCAGAGGCCGCCGGACAGTGTGGAAAACACTTTGTCCGGCGGCCTTGGCCATGGCTGAGTTAAAACCAGTCAGCCTGGGTTGACCCTGGCTTGACCCTGGCTTGACCCTGGCTTGACCCTGAATTGACCCAGGGTTGTCCTCCGGTGGACTCAACTGCACTCAACATAATAGTGAAGGCAGCCGGAAGGAGGAAGGCTGGGGTGGCTATCATCTGCACCCGCCCTGGGAAATTTTCAGTGTGGCTGGGGCTGGTTGTTGCCGGTCCCTAACTTAGCTTTCGGTAAGCCTGGAGGTCTTCGACGATGCGCTGGTCGAACCGACGGATCAAGGCGGTCAAATGGCTGTTGGACTGGAAATCGTAGCGGATCAGCCCCACGGAATGGATGGGGAGGATTTTGGGGGAGGTGCCGCTGATGAAGGCGGCATCGTAATCATGGAGCCCATGGGCTGGAATGTTTTCCTCCCGAACCGTCATGCCCAGGTCCCTGGCGCAGGCGATGATCTCCAGACGGGTGATGCCGGGCAATACCTTAAACAGGGGCGGGGTGTATAGCACCCCTTCTTTCATAAAAAACACGTTGGACTTGGATCCCTCGGTGATATGCCCTTCAGAATCCTCCAGGAGGACTTCATAGGCATCCGTCGCCGCCATGAGCTGTTGGCTGGTCACCACCAGTTCCGTGTTCATGACCTTGGCATTGGGATCCGGCCGTTCGTACTTCAGGATCTCCGTATGGATGCCTGCCCGGTACAAATCCGCCGAAGGGTAGGCCGAGGGGTTTTCAAACAGGTAGATGTCTTTCGTGGCCGGATCAATGAGAACTTTAAAATTAAAGTTCCCTTGGCCGATTTTAGCCATCAATAGGTCCACCATTTCCCGGAAAGACGCCAGGGACAGGGAGAGGTCACTGCCGGTCAGACGGAGGGAATTGAGCATTCGGTCATAGTGGCCCTGAAAGAACAGGGGGGTAGAGTCGATCACGCGAATCACTTCGTAGACGAGCCCCTTGCCCTTGGGCAGCCCATCGGGATCCAGGGGCAGGGGGAGGTTGTTTTTGATCATAATTGGCATATTTTTATCCTTTGGTTGCTCAAGGGTGGGGTTTGGCTGACCCTTCGTGAAGGCAGGGTGTTGGCAGTAGAGTATTCGTTTTATGACATTGGCTGTGGCGTATTGGCTGTTGAGTACTGGCTTTGGAGTCATGCGGCGGTATTTCCTGCCTGATCCAAGCCCGGGTTTTGCTGACGCTTATTTCCACTCTAAAACCTGGAATACCCGGTTGGGTTGGTGGTTGATCAGGTAGCCCCGGCCCACCATGTCCAGGAGAGGTCGGTCACTTAAGGAATCAGAATACATCCGGGAATTGGACCAGTCAATTTCTTCATCCCCCAAATACTCCAGGAGGCGCCGGACTTTTTCTTCCCCTTTGTTGTTTTTACCGATCATGGATGCCGTGAACAAGCCGTTCTTGAATTCAAAGCGGGTGCCCATGGCGGTCTCCACCATGGGGGAGCGTTGGAATTCCCTGATATAGAATTCAGGGGAAGCCGAGGAGAGGATGATCCGATAACCGGCAGTTTTCAGCCGGCGCATTTCCAACAGGGCATCCACATAAAGGATCGGTTTGATCGCTTCATCAAAAAACATTTTCGCCAAGGCACTGACTTGAGCCTCGGTTCGACCCTTCAGCATGGACCAGTGGGTCTCCTTGGCGGCTTTCTCGTCCCATATGTCAAGGGTATAGAGAACTCCAGCTGCAGCCGATTTGGGCAGATGAAGGAGGGAAGCCGGCTGTTTTTTGGCCAGGAACTTTAAGAAAATGATTTGGGTCTCCTGGGAGGTCAGTGTGTAGTCCACATCGAAAATCGCTAATTTATCCATCTTAATCACATCCCATCATATTAAGTCCATTATACCTGTAAACCAGCTGATTGAATAACGAAAAATCAGACTGCATTCCTGCAGTCTGAATATTTAAGCGTGGATTATTCCTTTTCCTCATCCTCGTCGTCATCCTCGTCGTCATCCTCGTCGTCGTCATCCTCGTCGTCGTCATCCTCGTCGTCGTCATCCTCGTCGTCATCATCCTCGTCATCCATCTCCACGGCTTCATTGTAAGCATTGGCGACTTCATCGAACTCTTCTTCGCTGAGGAATTCCAGTTCACCGTCATCACCGGCGGCTTTCAACGGGGTGACTGTACCATCGGCATTCTCAACCAATACGTAGAATATTCCGTTGTACTCGAATTCATCCACTACGGCATATTCTTCCGTGGTGCCGTCTTCATTCTCCATGAAAACCGAGTGGCCGTGGAATTCGTCATCCTCATCCCCATGGTCGTGGCCGCAGCAGCAGTCATCGCTCTCACAGCAGTCATCGTCGTCGCATTCGCAGTCAGCGGCTTTTTTATCGGATGTGTCCTCCGCAGCAGCCTCGTTTACTTCATCCAATCCAACTATTTCTTCTTCGTTTAAATTCTTTTCATCGTACATTAATTATTTCCTCCAAGTTCATATTAGTTCCAGTATATATCAGGAGCGGCAGGGTTGAAAGTTAATTTAGTGAGAACATTTGACCAGTTCGGCCGGTAGAGAGCCCTTAAACGGTTGCCATCAGCTGGTTCGGTTCATGATCACATTGGTAACCACGGGGATGACCTGTTTTTTTCTGGACAGTACCCCGGGGAGGATGATGGAATCATTGACGATGGTCTTATCAAAGGCCCGCGCCATGAGATCCTTGTCCGGACCGGTCAATATCATTTCCGAGGATTCTTTGAAAATGTCGGTGATCAGGAGTCCGTAGATGGTATAGCCCTCTTTTTTGGCCCGCTGGTCCATGAGGGACAGGAGATTTTCCCGGTAAGCAATCAAGGCCGAGGCATCCAGGGAATAGACCTGGGAAATGCCGATCTTCTGCTTGTCAATGGTGAAGGTTTTAAAATCCTGGGAGAGGAGTTCTTCCGGGGTTTTGCCTTCCAGGGAAGTACCGGCCTTAAACATCTTCATGGCAAAGTCCTCCACATCCATATCGGCGATCTTGGACAGCCGGTCCAGGATCATCCGGTCGGTATGGGTGGAAGTGGGGGATTT
>CAZOTM010000057.1:0-6316 GCA_964582675.1 uncultured Clostridiaceae bacterium | reverse complement strand
GAATATGGTGGCAATGATGGTTGAAGTGGAGCCCACCGGTTCATTTCTGAAATAGATGGGCGCCCCGGTGACCACATCCGCCACGCGATGGTGGTCAATGATCTCCATGATCTCCGCATCGGCCAAACCTTCCACGGACTGGCTCCGTTCGTTGTGGTCCACCAGGATGACTTTCTTCTTGCGGGAAGAGATCAAGTGGTAGCGGGACAAGGTGCCGATGACCCGTTTTTCATTGTTGACGATGGGATAGCTGCGAAACCTGGTTTGCGCCATGATGGGGGAAACATCCTCAATCAAATCATAGGTGGAAAAAGCCACCAGATTATTGCAGGTCATGATGTAGCTGATGGGGACTGCCTGGGGCAGCACTCTGGCTGCCGTAAAGGTATCGAAGGAGGTCTGGATCACGGTGATGCCTTCAGCTTCACAGCGCTCTTTGAGCTCCTCTGTCAGGTCATTGTTGTTGGTAACAATGATAAACGCCACTTTGCTGTCCACGGCAGTTTTCTGCTGGTCGGGGATATTACCGACGATGGCGATATCGCCTTCATCAATAAATTTGGCAGCTTCTTCCGGAGTGGAGGCTACCACTACCATCTTTCCGGTGATGGGCTTTGGCTTTAAGGGGTTTACCAGGTAGGTGCCGGAGAGGGTATCGATGATGTTTTCCACCGGGGTTTTGGACTTGGCCAGTATGCTGGTATCCCATACATCCATATAGCTTTTGGTGACACCGGTCACGGTGATGATCCCTTTGAGAAAGGCTTCTTCATCCACGATGGTCAGGCTGTTCACATTATTGCGGCCCATCAGGTTCCAGGCCATTTTCAGGGAGATATCCGATTCCACAGGCAGAGATTTATCGTAGTTTAGGTCCGATACCCTCAGTTTCATCGTTTCGACCAAATCGGGTTCTTCCATATCAAAATGGTCCAGGATGTATCTGGTTTCCCGATTGATGGGGCCAAGGCGCACCGGCACAGCATTGTACTCGCCCAGCTTGTTTTTCAGCTCGGCATAGGAAATGGCGGAAATGATGGAGTCCGTATCCGGATTTTTATGGCCGGTGATATAGATCGTTTCTTTCGTGGTTGGTTTCATGGTTTCATTCTCCTGTTCATGGGATCCGTGAAAAAAATACCTTCGATTGAAGGTATTAGGATCTTTGCCGTTTTATACCGCGGACCTGGGCAATGATTTCGTCGACGGAGACATCCCCCTGGACGAGCTGGGTCTTGTCCGTGAGGTTGACCACATTCATGATATTCACCGTTTCGGCGGCTTCTTTGCCCTTATCGCCCTTGACGCCCTGAACCAGGACCTGATTGCCCTGCCGTAATGCAATGAATTCGGGATCTTTCAGGAACTTGCCCTTTTTATACTGGGCCCGGACCACGTTTTTTGAATTCTGCGGTTTGACCACCAGGCTTACCAACAGGGTATGCCAGAGGAAGAGTTTTGTCTTCCGTTCGATTTTTACCGCCAGGAGATTGCCCAGCACCGGGGTGATCCGGTCGCCGTACTGCTCCATAAAGTTATCTCTTTGGTATTCTTCTAATTTATCTTTTATTCCCATACTAACATCCTTTCAAAATCATTCCTTGAAATTATACCATATCCAGCCGGTGATTTCTTTTATATTTATTATTTTAACCGCCATTTTAAACGCCTATTCCTCCTTTCGGGAAAGGAGAGGCCGGGAAACTGGGAACCAGCGCAGGCAAGGCAGCCGACTCAGGAAGGGGAGGCCAATGGGGAGGACCACACAGGGGAAGCAACTCCCAGGCAATATCCAAAAGGGGAATAACCCGAACCATCCTCCCACCGGTTGGGAATAAAAGTAAAGAATTGGTCAATTTTACCAGGTCCTTTTCCCTCACTTGCGATGGGTGGTATAATTCAAGTAAGATTTTCCTAAAAAAATGTGAAATGAGAGGTATTCCAATGTTTAAACTGACCAAACAAATGCTGGCTCAATATATAGATCATACCCTGTTAAAAGCCGATGCCGGCGACGAGGACCTGAAAAAGCTCTGCAAAGAGGCCCGGGAGCTGGGGGTGTTCAGTGTCTGTGTCAACCCCTGCAATGTGGAGAAAGCCAAAAAGTACCTGGAGACCGATGAAGTCAAGGTAGCTGCTGTGGTAGGCTTCCCCTTGGGGCAGACCACCATGGAAAGCAAAGCCTATGAGACCCATGAGGCCATATTCAATGGAGCCGATGAGATCGATATGGTGATCAATGTGGGCCGGCTCAAGGACAAGGATTATGAATACGTCAAGGATGATATCAGTGCAGTGGTCCTGGCGGCCAAAGGCCACGTGGTCAAGGTGATTTTAGAGACCTGCCTCCTGGATGAGGATGAAAAAATCATGGCCTGTCAATTGTCCCAGGCAGCTGGAGCGGCCTTTGTCAAGACCTCCACCGGATTTTCCACCTCCGGGGCCCACATTGAAGATATTAAGCTGATGCGGGCGACTGTGGGGGAAAAAATGGGGGTCAAAGCCTCCGGAGGCATCCGGACTTTGAAAGATGCAGTCAAAATGATCGATGCCGGGGCAACCAGGCTTGGCCTGTCAGCTACGGTGAATATTTTAAACGAGCTGGACGAATGAAACATACCCTGATCATTAAAACGGAGCTCCTGCGCTCCATCATCCCCCTGCCGGAGGATTTTTCGGGAGATGAAGTGGAATTGACCATTACCCCTCTCCCCAAACGGGAAGCCCCCGGGAAGATCATCAAGCTGTTCAATGACCGGATCGCCAAAGCCCCTGCCGACAAAACCTTTGAGACTGAGGTGTTTGATGAGGCTGTCATCCCAGCCCGGGCATTGGAGGAGATTAAGCATTCCTTTGAAGAGCGCGGGTTTGCGGTGAAAATCAATAAAATCGGCGGGAAGATCATGATCACGATCCTTTGGGAAAATGCCTAACAATACCAACCGATGGAACCATAAACTACTGCAAATAAAACCAATCGATCAAACCAAAACTACTACAGCTAAATCCGATGGATCGAAATATAAAACTAATACAAAAAGAAATACAGAAAGAAATACAGAAAGAAATACAGATAAAACAATCAATTCAAACAGACAAAACGGAGATGGGTTTATGAGTGAGGATGCACTACTTAAGTTGATTGAGGGCCGGTGGTACCTGCAGTATTCGGGCAGCCCCATGTGGTCCAAATTGGATATTTCCACGGTTACCTTTAATTACAAGCTGCTCCACCGGGGGGAGAAACTTGCCCTGGAGGATAAGGTGGAATACATGAAGGGCGGCAAGATGCGCTTTCGCCTGGGCTATGACTACCATTACGAAGATATCCCCATGACCTTCAAGTGGAAGGGGATCGGAGTGAACCGATTTTTCCGAAACCGGTTCGAAATCTCGATTTTAACGGAGGACTATATGGTTCTGTTTTTTGAAAAGACCATCACTTCCCCCACGGGCATCGACATTCTGACCCGGCGGAAGGAAATTTCTCCGGAATACAAAAAACAAATCTTCAGTGAGATCGAAAAAAATCAGACGGTGAATCAATATTTGGAAAAGGTTGAAAAAGTCACACAAAATTGATAATTCATTAAAAGAATTATAACCGGCTGCAGAAAATGATTACAGTTGTTTATTAAAGCCTGGTGGCGTAAAATAGAGGTAAGGAAGTTAACCATTCCTTAACAACCGGGAAGACACAAGGCAGCATGGTAATGACAGAACGCAGCTTGGTTACGACGAAGAATAACAAAATAAGAAGTGAGGTGGCAGCATGAACGTATCAGTATTTTACAAAGATGGGAAATCCACAGAGGCCTTAGACAGCATGGTGAACGAAAAACTGTCCAAACTGGATAAGTTCTTCAAGACGCCGGTGGATGCCAAAGCAACTCTGTCGGTGGTCAACAGGGACCACAGGATCGAAGTATTGATACCATTCAATGGGCTTATGCTCCGCGGTGATGAAAAATCAGACGATATGTATAAGTCCATCGACAGAGTCGTTGAAAAACTCGAACGGCAGCTCCGCAAATACAAGACCCGGATCGAAAAGCGGCATACCAAGGAATCGGTCAGATTCCCGGAATTCAACCAGGTGGCTTTCCATACAGAAGATGATGTGGCCATGGATTTTGAACCGCAAATTGTAAAAAGCAAACGCTTTTCCATTAAGCCCATGACCGAAGAGGAAGCAGTTCTGCAAATGGAATTGCTTGGTCACAGCTTCTTTGTCTTTCAGACCTTCGAGGGGGAGACCTCAGTAGTCTACAAGCGCAAGGACGGCAACTACGGCATCATTGAAAAAGACACTGACATGGACAAAAGCGAAGCCTAAAAGCCTTAAATGCCAACGAAATGAGCAGTGATCCAGCGGATCAGTTCCCCGGTGAAAAGACCAGGTTCTTTTCACCGGGGATTTAAATTGGTGCACTTTAGTGCGTTTCAATTGGAACAATTGAAACAAATTTAAATTTCACAGGCGGCGGTTTAAATGTTATAATGAAATGTATATTTTTATTGAAGATTACCGATTTCTGGAGGAATAGATGGGAATACTGGATAAATTGTTCGGCACATACAGCGACCGGGAAGTCAAACGGATCGATCCCATTGCGGATAAAATCGAAGCCCTGGCTCCTGAATATGCCAAATTAACCGATGAAGAATTAAAACATAAAACGATTGAATTTAAGGAACGGCTGGCGGCCGGTGAGACCTTGGACGACCTCCTGGTGGAGGCCTTTGCCACGGTGCGGGAAGCTTCCACCAGATCCTTGGGGATGACCCATTTCAGGGTCCAGCTGATTGGCGGCATCGTCCTCCATCAGGGGCGGATCGCCGAAATGAAAACCGGCGAAGGCAAGACACTGGTGGCCACCCTGCCGGTTTACCTCAATGCCCTGGCCGGCAACGGCGTCCATGTCGTTACTGTCAATGATTACCTGGCAAAGCTCCAGGGAGAATGGATGGGGGAGCTTTACAGCTTTTTAGGACTTTCCACGGGCATCATCCTCCATGATTTGACCACGGAGGAGCGGAGAGCTGCCTATAATTCCGATATCACCTACGGAACCAACAATGAATTCGGCTTTGATTACCTCCGTGACAACATGGTGGTCTACCGGGAACAGATGGTCCAGCGTGAGCTGAATTTTGCCATCGTCGATGAAGTGGACTCCATCCTCATCGATGAAGCCCGGACGCCCCTGATCATTTCCGGAGAAGGCGAAAAAAGCACGGAAATGTACAAGGTGGCGGATTACTATGTGAAACGGCTTAAAGCCGACGAGGATTTTCTGGTGGACGAAAAAGCCCACTCGGTCATCCTGACGGAAGACGGCATTGTAAAAACCGAGAAGTATTTCAACCTGGAAAATTACGGTGATACGAAAAACATGGAGCTGCAGCACCATATCACCCAGGCCCTGAAAGCCAATTATCTGTTCAAAGCGGATAAGGACTATATGGTGAAAGACGGGGAGATCATCATCGTTGATGAGTTCACCGGGCGCCTCATGGAGGGCAGAAGATATTCCGACGGTCTCCATCAGGCCATTGAAGCCAAGGAAAACGTGGAGGTCCTCAAGGAAAGCAAGACCTTGGCCACCATCACTTTTCAGAACTATTTCCGGATGTACACGAAATTGTCGGGTATGACAGGAACGGCTTTAACGGAAGAAAATGAATTCCGCTCCACTTATAACCTGGACGTCATCGTGATCCCCACCAATATGCCAGTGAAGCGCACCGACCATCCCGACGTGGTGTTCAAAACCGCAGCTGGAAAATTTGACGGCCTGGTGGAGGATATCCGGGAAACCCATGCCAAGGGCCAGCCCATCCTGGTGGGTACCACCTCCGTTGAAAAATCCGAATACCTGTCCGCCCGTCTGAAACGGGAAGGCATTCCCCATCAAGTCCTCAATGCCAGGTACCATGAAAAAGAGGCGGAGATCGTTTCCCATGCCGGGGAAAAAGGCATGGTGACCATCGCCACCAATATGGCCGGCCGGGGCACGGACATCAAATTGGGGGAAGGTGTGGTGGAATTGGGCGGCTTAAAGATCCTTGGCACGGAACGCCATGAGGCCAGGCGGATCGATAATCAGCTCAGAGGCCGGTCCGGCCGCCAGGGCGACCCTGGGGAGTCCAGATTCTACATCTCGTTGGACGATGATCTGATGCGGATCTTCGGCGGCGAAGTCCTGAAGGAGAGAGTATCCAAATTAGGCCTGGGCGACGACGAAGCCATTGAGTCAAGAATGGTCTCCGGCGCCATCGAGAATGCCCAGAAAAAAGTCGAAGGCAATAACTT
>CAZOTM010000056.1:6336-10784 GCA_964582675.1 uncultured Clostridiaceae bacterium | reverse complement strand
CCGTCACGGCATGGTACCGGACAAGCGCATTTGGAGGAATGTGGCTGAGTTCGTCAGCACAATCGAGGCCATCCTGGCCCAAATTGAAGGCTCCGGACGGAAGACCACGGCCATTATCACGAAAACCTTTGAGGAAGCGGAAATCTGCCATCGCCTCCTAAAAACCCGGATCAAACACCTGGATCTCATCGATGAGAACAAGAAAAAAAGCGCTCTGAAACGGGTGGTCATACCATCCTATATGACCAAAGGGCTGGAATTCGATGCGGTCATCATTGCCGATGCCAACGCCTATTCAGAAAACCCATTGGATCAAAGGCTCAAATATGTGGCCTTGACCCGTGCCCTGCACATGGAGTACATTCTAAGCAGCTGGACCGGAGGGGATGAACCATCTCAGGGATAGGATAACCCTCAGTGGTTGATCTTTAGGCGCAGGACTGATACCTGTCATGGGACTGATACTTGTCATGGGACTCATCGGGATGACCGAAAGAATTAAATTTTACGGACCGGTTTGGTTTTACCATAAATAAATCTTTATACAGGCAGTTTTCGTGCTATTATTTACTTAACGACCGAAAAGCCGGAGGAATCAATTTGGAAAATAACATCATGAAATTTAAGGACGAGGACGGTCAATTAGTTGAATTGCAGGCGATGGCAAGGATATACCTTGAAGAGCAGGAATATTTGATTTTGGCCCCCCTGGACAATGAGGAAGAGGAATTTGTTTTCAGAGTCGACCAGGACGAAGCGGGCAGCGAAATATATAATGCACTGGAAGATGACGAAGAGTTTTTAAAAGTAAAAAAGGAATATGCCAGAATTCTTTACGACGATAAGGAGGATTAAGATGATTAACAAGGAAGCGATTTTAAAGGCCATAGATGAAGCGGAGCTGACCGGCACGGAAATTTTGAAGGAAGAAGCGGGTTTGCTGTTGGTGAAGTTCTTCTACGATTTTGATGAGGCCGAACAGGAAGCCGCAGCAGCATTTGCGGCCAGTGAAGACGATGAGGATGATTCCGATTTAGAGGATATTGAAGAGATCGAAGATATTGAAGAGGAACTTGAATCTGAAATCGAAGATGAAGAGAATTTGGATCTGGCCTACGATGAGGATGATGAATATTATGGGGATAACCGCTTAAAATATTTGTCCGAAGTCGCCATCGATTATGTAGGAGAAGCCCTGGAAGACATGCGGGACGATTTGGATTGCGAAGTTCAATATGTGGGTTATGACATCGATGAAGACAATGCGGACTCCTATGAGTTCATCGCAGTTTTCTTTGACAAAAATTTGGAAATAGATATTGAAGAAGTCCTGGATGAAATGGATATATAGTATAAAATTTGCTATAATTAGGTAAGGAAATAAATCCTCTTGTGTTCGCAAAACCCATCGTTTTCAACCTACATAACTATTCCGGGATTCCGAACAGTTTGAGCCAGTGTCAGTATTGAAAGCCCAGGCTTCCCCGTACAGGCGTAGAAGACCAAGGCTCGGATGACGGGAACCCACCTGCTGAAGCAGGTATGAATAGATGGGGGAACGGCACAATGGGATTTATTTTTATGATTTTGCTTTCTAAGCAAAGTCTTTTTTTTTTGGCGACGATTCATTAAAATAAAAAAAATTAACAATTGTGATATTTGCCATAAGAGATTAATTAAGATAAATTTGGTTTATTATATTGTAATAATATACTATTAATCTGCAAGCCCAAAGGAGATTGGGAATCCACCTTGATCATCCCTGGGATAATCATTTCAAATACTTTAAACAGGTTAAAACTGTTAAAAAAACAGCGTCAAAATAGTGATAAAACAGACCAAGAAAGATCCATGGCATAAATACAACTAGTAAAATCAATGTTATAATCATACGGTGAGGAGTGTATAATGACTGAATTAGAACTGATGACTCTTTCCCACGACGAATTGATCAAGCGGATCAATAACTATACTGGTCTGTCAAGGACCAGGGATTTGACAGTGGACGAAGCGGAGAATCGACAGCGGATAAGAAATGAATATATACGAAGAATCAGGGTCAGTCTCTCCAATCAGATGGAGGGAATAACACCCCTGGGCGGAGTTGATAACAGTGGTAACGGTAAAAAAAATAATTGAAGCCTTTGATCTTGAGATTCTGGTGCCAGGGACAGAGGATCATTTGATCCAGGTCCAGGACGTAAACCGTCCCGGTCTTCAGCTGGCAGGATTCTACAATTATTTTGACAATAAGCGGATCCAGGTCATTGGCAACGGTGAATGGAGCTTTTTGGAGGAATTGGATCCCTCCCTGCGGAAAAAACGGCTTCAGAGATATATGGAAAATAAAATGCCCTGCGTCATAATAACCAGAAAATTGGAGCCCCATCCGGAAATCCTGGATGCGGCAATCAAAAGCAAATGCTGGGTTTTGCGCACGGATATGAGTTCTTCAAGATTCATTTCCAAACTGACCGTTTATCTGGCCAATGAGATGGCGCCTGAGATCAGGGTCCACGGCGGCCTGGTGGACGTACACGGCATCGGCATCCTCATAACGGGAGATTCCGGCATCGGCAAATCAGAAGCCACCCTGGAACTGATCCGGCGCGGACACCGGCTGATCTCTGATGATGCAGTGGACATCCGTGAAGTCGATGGCGTATTAAGGGGCTTGAGCCCGGAGATCACCTTTGGCATGATGGAAGTCAGAGGGATGGGGATCATTGATGTCACCCAGCTCTACGGCTTGTCCGCCATGACACTGACCAGGGATATCGAGGTCGTAGTCCACCTCCAGCGCTGGGAAGGCGAGGAAGAAGGACTTTATGACCGCCTCGGCATTGATGAATTCCAGACCATATTGGGGGTCCAGATCAAAAAAATCACCATACCTGTCCGGTCGGGACGCAACCTTGCCATCATGATCGAAGCGGCTGCGGCAAACTTCAGATATTCAAAGACAGCAAGACTTACCCCTAGTCAAACGATTGACCAAAGAATAACAGAATTAGCTGAAAGGGAAGCAGAAAAAAGGTGAACTAATTGCGAAACATAGAAATATTTTTAAGGGAAAATGGCATAAAGCCCAGTTATCAAAGAAAGCGGATCTATGAGTACATGCTGGATAACCGGATCCATCCTACAGTCAATGATATATACAACGTCCTGGTCAAGGATATTCCGACCCTCTCAAAAGCCACCGTTTATAACACCATGAATCTTTTCCGGGAAAAAAATATTGTCTCCATATTGCCCATCGATGGAACGGAATCCAGGTTTGATATCTATGATCATGGCGCCCACGGACACTTTAAGTGCACCAAGTGCCTTGAATTGTACGACGTTAAAATTGATCTCCCCTGGGATGACATCAAGCAAGAGCTGGAAGGCTGCCGAATCGAATCCTCAAATATTAACTTTACTGGCATTTGTAAAAAGTGCATGGGAAAAAACAAGCCCCATCAATCACTGAATAATTGATCAAACAGACCCCGCCGGCGATTGGTCCAATCGCCAACGGGGTCTGTCGGTTTCCCATGGGGGAGTTGAAAGATGACCTGCCTATAAGGCGTAGCCCTCGGTTTTATTGGCCAGGACTCCTTCGATCACCTTGAAGATAAGATAAATCAGGATCGGAGTTACTACCGCCGCAATGGCCGGCAGGCTGAACAAGACGGTGTCCCTGGCAAATAGATAAAGGGACAGACCCGTCAGGAACAAAACTGCTCCCAATATGACGGGAATGCCATGGCTTGTGGGACCGCCTGGCCTGCCAGAGGATTTTGGCGGGGTGCTCTTGGGGGACCCCATGGCCAGGAAGGCTACGGCGGCGAGGGATAAGGCAGTCACCACCAGCAAGAGGGCCAAATCCCCCGCTGTGATTGTGACGACGGGGCTGAAGGGTCCCCCGGACAGCCCTCTGATCAGTCCATCTCCCAGGGTGTAGAGGACTTTCAGGGCAGTCAGGATGACAAGGGCTGGGGCAAACAGCCGGAGGCGGTCTAAGACGACTTCTCCCCGGGAAGACGGAGGCAGCTTTCCCGCCAGAGCGTTGATAAACCGTTTATAGTCGTTGCCGATCACCGTTTCCGGTTTTTTGTCCTCAATTTCGGCTTGCTGTAAAATATCGAGGAGGCAGGCCCGGAGTAACTCGGCCTGGTAATTGCTGATATCCAGGCTCCGGATATAGGCGGCCATGTCCGACATTTTATAGTCATTGATTTTGGAAAGGGTCTTATGTTTCCTGTTGTTCATTTTTCTTAACTGGTTATAGGTCATTGATGCCTCCGATGGGGTCAGGATGAGGTGGGCTGCGTTACTGTGCAGCAGCAGGGGACTCCCTCGGGGAAGCGGGGAGTCAAGTATGGGTTTGGGTAAAAGGCAGTGTTGGATAATCAGCAGGTCTTCGATTCAGGAAGTGGTTTGGTCCGGGAGGTTCCCGCAAG
>CAZOTM010000056.1:0-6236 GCA_964582675.1 uncultured Clostridiaceae bacterium | reverse complement strand
ATGGGCATAGGCGATGTATTTTTCGGTCATGGCTGCCGTATGTTTGGGGTAATAGCATTCCACCCCATCAAAGGGGAGACCGGACAATTCGGCGATATCCAGTTTATATTCCCCGGGATGGGCCATAACCACCAGGGCACCCATGGTCTTCAACAGTTGGATGCCTTCGGCGGTTGGGATCTTGGAGCTGGGGAGGTAGGCTTTGCTGTGCTTGCCCAGATACCGTCGGAAGACCTCATCAAAGGGGAGGGAGTATTTTTCCTGGATCAATTTTGCCAGATGGGGCCGGCCGAGGGAGGCGTCATCGTCCAGATCCAGCTGGGCGATGTCGATTTCGATGTCATAATACAGTTTCAGCCGGCTAATCATTTCCAAGCCACGGCTGTCCCGCTTTTGCCGGAAATTAAGGAGCTGTTTTTCGAATTCCTCATTCAGGAATTCGGTCCGTTGAAAGTAACCCAGGAGATGGATATTTTCATGGCCGAATACGGAGGATAGTTCGATGCCGGGTATAAAGCGCGGCTTGGCCGGATCCTCACAGAGCCTGTCCAGCTCCAGGATCGCTTTTAAGCCGGCGGTGGTATCATGGTCGGTGAGGGAAAAGACGGTCAGGGAGCGCTCCCTGGCAAAGCCATATAGCTCCGCGGGGGTTCTTCGCCCGTCGGAAGCACTGGAATGACAGTGCAGATCGATTTTCATCACTTGGCCACTTTGGCATCATGATAGGCTTTTTCCACGATCGCCCTGGTATCGGCCAGCCGTTCATGGAACTCCTCCATCAAGGGCAGGCATTCATAGCGGGTATAGAGTCCATCCACCATATTTTTGGCGCCGAACCAAATGCCGTCCAACAGGGTGGAGGAATAATGCCAGTCGCCCTTTAAACAGCGCAGGATGCTGATGGCACCGGAACTCAACGCCGGTCCCACATAAGGCTTAAAGCCGGTTTTCCGGATCGCCAGATTTTCTCCCCGGGTCAGATCCGTAAGCTCGTCGGAAACCGCCACATCATAATCGGATAAGGAATTCAATACCAGCAGGCCATTGCCATGGGGACCATAGACTTTCAGTTCCTTGTGGTCCAGGCCAAGTTCTCTGGCGTGAAAGATCGCCCGGGCGTACATTACCCCCAGTCCGAAGCCCCTGATCTGCTGGCTGCGGAGGATCTTGAGGCTGTGGGCATGCATGCAGAGCTGATCGACGGGGTCGGAGACGATGAAGAAGTCCCCCTTATAGCCCCTCTCGCCGGCCAGTTTAACGTAGCTTTCCAGGATGGCGGCATTTTTCTCGAATTGGATTAGCCGGACGTCTCCGGAATTCTCCTGACCGACCTCGGGTACAGCGGCGGTGACACAAAAGATGAAGACATCCCCGGTGAACAGATCCTCTTCCCGGAGGACTTTGACCGGCGGCATATAGGCCAGATCCGGCCGTAATATCTGGTTGGCTTCCCGATACCATCTTTCTTTTTTGTCCTCATTGCGGTCATAGATGCCGATCTCGGTGATCTCCCGGCCCGCTAACAGCCGCAGACCCTCCAGCATCGTACCGCCCACATCCCCCAGGCCGCAGACCTGGAGCTTGAATTTTTTCTTCACATCAAGGATCGGCGCCCCTTCACTGATGTTCAACACCCGGAAGGTCAGCTTCTCATTCTTCAACAGGCTGATGAAGGTCCGGTTGTGGTCATCGATGGTGCAGTAGGAGGAAGACAGGAGGGAAAAGTGGCTGTCCATTTTTGAAAATTCCAGATCATGGGCAATGAATCTTCCCGTATAGCGCTCGTCGCAGATGATCAGTTCGATCTCCTCCCGGTTTCGGTAGGGGTCGATGTTTTTCAGGGAATAGATGGAATAATCCTCATTTTCCTCGTCCAGTTTATTGATCACCGCATTTAAATAGATATCCGGAAGCAGGTATTCGTTGCCTTTATAGACGCATTTTTTCATATTGGAAGGGTACTCCTTTGGTTATTTTGGAATTTTTTATGGTTGATTGGAGTGTTTGCCGGCGGCTTGATGGCCGATCGTTGGCCAGTCCTAGTCCTTGGAGCCCTTCAGCATGGCCTTGATCCGCATCAGGTTTTCCAGGCCCTTTTCCACATAAATGGAAGGGCTGGCGGTGAGGTCGTAGTGGATGCCTGCGCCCAAGTCCACAATCCTGGGGATGGTCATCACCTGGCCCAGGTTTTTAAGGGTCAGCTTCCGGTCAAACGTCTGGTTATAGAACGCCTCGATGGCCTTGAGGATCTCCAGGGAATTGTTCAGGCAGACACGGGACAGATTGAATATCTCCTCATTGCTGTAGGAACCCAGGAAGGAGGGCATGGTGTAGGGGAGGATCAGATTTACCGAGGGCAGGAGGTTGCGCTGGGGGAAGACGCCCCGCCACAGGGAATCTCCACCGATGAAGGGATACATGGTATTTTCATTGAACCAGACCCTCATCCGCGGCAGGTAGTAAACGGTGTCGATGGCATAACCTTTGCTGATCATCAGGTCTCTGCCCCGGGCTGATAGAATGCCGGCAACGATCTTCCGGACTTTCAGCCCTTCCCGGGTCAACAGGGGATCCAATGCCTGCATGCGGTAGCCTTTGTGGAGGATGGTATCCACCAGGATCAATTCCCGGTCAAAGGACTTGATGATTTTGACTTGATTTTCCAGGGAGGGGTAGAAGGGCAGTTCTTTGATGCTGAAGGAGCCCAGATCCGCCTCAAAGTATTTTTCAGTATGGAGGGCTTTGGTTATGGTATTGGGGATGATGTGGTCCTCCAGGATATCCCCATAGGGCACACACATATGTTTGCCCAACTGTCTGGGGACAGTTTGGATGTCCGGAACATCATTTTCTTTGGTGATCCGGTCGATCATGCCCTGGTGAAGCATGAAGGGCTCGATGGATAAAACCAGTTCCCCGGGGAAGAGTCTGCCCAGGGCTGCCTGGAGCCGCCGCCGGGCCTTTAGGAACACTTCCCGGATCGGGGGGGCGCTTTTAAAGGGTTCCTTCAGAAGGTTTTCCAAATCCAGGTTCAAAGCAATGGGGGTGGTCATATTGACCGTAAAGATATTCCTGCCGATGGCGGGATGCTCCGTAAAATTGAACAGTTTCAGGGTTTCCCGGATCTCCTTGTCCTCCAGTTCCAGCTTGGCGTTATACATGCAGTATTCGTAGTCCCTGGCAATGAGCATGGCCAGAGTCTCCGTAATGAGGATTTGGGCATAGTTGCGCAGACCGTCATTTTTGAAGATATAAGCCAGGTCAATGGTGGACAGGCGGCCCGGGGTAAGCTTGCGGATCGCCTCGGCTTTCCCCACTTCAGCCACTTCGTTCAGGTAGTCCGAGGAGATGGTCCAATGGAACACCGAGACACCCAGGACTTTGTCCGTTGCCCGCTCCTTGAGGATCAAAGCCCGTCCTGAGGGTTTGGCGAAAACGGCTTGCAGCAGGCTGTTGATGTTGGAGGTACCGGATTTTACATTGGTGAAAAGCTGAGCCAGCTCCTCGGTCAATTCCGTCACCACTTCGGTTTTTAACGCCACATAATGGGCCAGGAATTTATCGATGGGGGTCCTTTGATAGAAGCCGTTCTCATAGATGTAGTCCTGGGCCAGGGAATCGATGAGGGTGGAGATATCTCGGTTCTCATCGATGTTTTCCCGGATCTGGGAGGAACTGATGGTCTTTAAGTAATCCGGCAGATCCAGGATATGATAACTTTCCAGCCGTTCATCGATGATCCGGATGTTATCTTCCGATTCATTCCGCAAAAAGACGATGTGGGGCAGGCGGTTGATTAAATTTTCCCCGGTGGTATAGGCGGAAGCATTCAAACCCACATCGGAGCCGCAGACAATGGAGATCTCCCCGCCAAAACAGTTTAGAAGGGTCTGGATATCCCGGTCATTGGCGATGTTCACCGGGATGCTTTCCGGGAAGAGGTACATGTTTTCTTCCCCGGCGACACTCATATTAAGGATGGACCGGCGTACCTTGTTGGGGAGGGTTTTTTTGCTCCAGGAGAATTCATCCACGGAGAAATAGACTTCATAGCCCAGATCCCGGATGAGCTTGGCGATCTCCTTGTGGGACAGGGTGAAGGGATCGAAGGTCCCGGCAAAGAAGGCGTATTTTTTAATGTTTTCCGGGATGATCTTGCCATATTTCATTTCATAGTCGGAGATGAACTTATAGATGTGGTTGTAGGCAGCCGCATCGGACAGGAAATTCAGGTCATCCCGCTCGCTTTTTTTCGTCAGGATCAGGATTTTTTTGATCATCATATCCAGCAGGGTCTTTTTCTCCTGGATGGAGATCAATTCGGAGCGGAAGACAGTTTTGCCGATGGTGGTGATGGCGGTTTGGCAGACCCGGAAATCCGGATCCGACATGCCGGACAACAGGATATTGACAAATTTATTGCGGATCTCCAAAATTTCGGTTTCCGACATGGAGGACAATTTTTGGAACAGCAGGGAATAGGTGATGGTGGTGCCGGCGGTTTTTAACAGGAGGGACTTGACGGTGCTGTTGGCGGTTTTAATCTTTTCCCGCAGATCATCGATGAATTCGTTGAGCTCCTTCTCCTCCAGGAAAAGGACGATGCGGCCCAGATAATAAGGAATGTACTCGGTGAACTTATGGCCTTCGATCTCCAGGGCACGGACCAGCTCCACCGAAACCTCATTTTTCTCGAATTTTGTCAAGTAGTGCATGAGGATCAGCAAAGCATTGCCCGCATTGCGCCGAACCGTCTCATAAGCCGAGACCTTGATGATGTTGCAAAAATGGATGGCCGTGTTGATGGTGGAGACTTTCTCCTCGGTGATTGTAAAAAACAGGAGGAGCTTCAGCTGATTGCGTTTCAAAACCCAGTGGGTGGCGGTTTTCAGGTTGGATAAGAATACTTCCGGGATTCGGAACGTGCCGTCCTTAAGGATCTGCAGGAGCAGGCTGCGCCGCTCCGGAATATAGATCTGGGATAGCTTGTAAAGCTGGTAGGTGACCGTCAGATCCATATAGTCGGTTTTCAAGGCCCATTCATCCAGCAGTCCGACCAAGGGTGTATGGATGATCTCCTCCTTGTCATACCAGGCGATGAGTTCCAACGCCATGATCCGCTGGTAGCGGTTGCCGGTTTTGAGGCAATTCATGATCACCGGGATGGTTTCCGGCCGGGCCGCCTTGGGGATGAATTTGGCGGCCTCCAATAAAAACAGGGAGTTATCGGAATCTTTTTTAGCGGCTTTATTGAATTGTTCCAGGAAGATGGCTGAAAATTCACCGATGTAGCGCTGGTTATTCACCGGCAGCTTTTTGAACACCGACTCGGTCAAAACACTGATGGAGTAACCCATCATATGGCGGTGGATGTCGATGGTTTGGGAATGGGGATTCAAGAGGTCATCGATCATGCCGGCAAACAGGGTTTTGCCCGTCACCTTGCTGGAGGAGGGGTAAACCCCTTCCGGGAGTTCTTTGCGGTAATCCTCGTCGTAGGTGGCGATCAATTCAGCGATGACTTTCGCCGAATTTAAACGGATGTCATCCTCCGGGTGGATGAGGTTTTCCTTTAAAAACTCAATGGTCTGCAGTTTTTGCTTGGAGGTCAGATAAGTGGAGTATTCCTCGAAAATACGGACATATTCCCGAAGATCCCGCCATTCTGTGACGCTTCTGGCATCCTCCAGGACCGCTGCCAGGGAATTCTCATCCCGCAGCAAATACATGATGCCGATATTATGGTCGATGGAGAAGTATTTGAACCGGTCCACCAAATCGGCGCCAAAGGTCAGGGCCAGCTTGTCATGGTAGATGGGCCGGTATACGGGAGGAACCAGAGAATCTGCATCCAGGTTGATCCCGGCGGATTCCATAAAGTCGCCAAAGTCCTTGAGCTTGCGGTAGACCCGTTCATAGCGGTTCAGCTTGGCTTCATCCACGTTGTCCAGCTTATTTAAAATAACCTCGTAGGATTCCTGCAGAGAGTATATATGCATCACGGGAGGATTTGAGCCCTCCAGATTCTTGACCCGGAAATCGGAGTAAATGAGGATCAGGGACTCCAGGGACAGGTTATCCAATTCCAGATCCCAGGTGGAATGATTGATGGCAATGTTGCGGATATAGTTGATGTCATGCTTTTTAAACCAGATATCCGAATAATAATAATGGAGATACGGGACACGCCGGCCGTCCTTTTTCAGGACGCCGAACTTGCCGATATCATGGCCGGC
>CAZOTM010000055.1:6368-10795 GCA_964582675.1 uncultured Clostridiaceae bacterium | reverse complement strand
AGAGTCTAGTTTCGTACGCTAAGTATGACAGGCGGCGTCAGCCGCTTTTTTAAAAATAACTAAATTTTGGAGTGGAAAATGCAAAACGCAGAGAATTATAAAGATGAATATATTCTTCGGATGGAGGACGTGACACAAATCTATTCCAATGGATTTGTGGCTAACAAGAATGTTAATTTTTTGGTCAAGCGCGGTGAAATCCACGGATTGGTTGGTGAAAATGGCGCCGGCAAAACCACCTTGATGAAGATCCTTTTCGGACTGGAAAAACCAACCACCGGCCGCATTATTTTGAATGATAAAGAAGTGGAGATTCATAACCCTTTGGCTGCCTTAAGCTTTGGGATCGGCATGGTCCATCAGCATTTTATGCTAGTTGATTCCTTGACCGTAGCTGAAAATTTAGTATTGGGGATGGAACCGAAAAAAGGGCTTCTTTACGATAAGCAGAAAGCCATCGATGAGACTCGCCAGATCGCCGAGAAGTTCAACCTTCCTGTCAATCCATTGGCGAGAGTAGCCGACATCTCCGTGGGCATGAAACAGCGGATCGAGATCCTGAAGATCTTATACCGAGGCGCCAAGCTCCTCCTTTTGGATGAGCCCACGGCAGTGCTGACTCCCCAGGAAACAGAAGAACTGTTTAAACGTCTCGTTGAGTTGAAGCACAACGGGTTTACCATTGTTTTTATTTCACATAAGCTCAATGAAATCAAGGATATCTGTGATTCGCTGACCGTCTTAAGAAAAGGCCGAATTATCGGCCGAGTCGATACATCGTCAGTTACCGAATCAGAGATCTCCAGCATGATGGTCGGACGAGATGTTTCGCTGGAATTGGATAAAGCAAAAGCCGAGCCATCGGATGTCATATTAAAAGTCAGAAATTTGGATTTTAATGATACCAACATGAAACCCCTGCTGAATAATGTTTCCTTTGACTTGCGCAGGGGAGAGATCCTCGGAGTGGCCGGTGTGGAAGGAAACGGACAGTCTGAACTGGCTGAGATCCTCTCAGGGCTGCTTCCAGTCCAAAAAGGCGAGGCATCCATCAAAGGCCAGCCCATTAATAAATTGAGTATTCACGAAATTCGTTCTTTGGGGACATCCCTGGTTCATGAGGATCGTATGGTTTATGGCGCAGCATCGAGTATGTCCATCGCTGAAAATATATTATCAGATCGCTATGACCAGCCTGCTTTCAGCACGAAAGGCCGACTGTTATCGAAATCCATCACGGATTCTTCACTGGCCCTGATCGATGAATATCAGGTGGCCTGCAGCGGACCCAATGCCATGATTTCCACTTTATCTGGCGGAAATATCCAGAAGGTGGTTTCTGCTCGGGAGTTTTCTTCCAAGCCGGAGCTGCTGATCGTGAGTCAGCCGACTCGCGGCATCGATGTCGGTGCAGCGGAGATCGTGCGCAAAAAAATCATCGAATTACGTGACTCCTATAAAACCGGCATCCTGCTTTTCTCAGCGGATCTGACGGAGCTTTTATCGGTCAGTGACAGTATCATCGTTCTTCATAACGGCGAGATCGTCGCGTATTTTAAAGCCCTCGATGATGTCAGCGAAACAGTTTTGGGCGAGTACATGTTAGGATTAAAGAAACAGCATGAAGAAGAAATCGGGGGTGTGGTATATGAAAGAATCAGCTAGGATAACCACCTATGAACAGATCAAAAATCGCTTTTCCCTGCTGCGTACACTGGCTGCTCTGGCATTGGCTTTACTGATCGCCTTCGGCTTGATCACCCTTGTCAGTGAAAATGCCATGGCGGATATGGTCACTCTCCTGACTGGACCTTTCTCCAGCGGCGGCAGAATCGTCACCCTGGTCAATAAGTGGATCCCGCTGCTGTTCACCGGCACGGCGATCTGTCTGATTTTTTCAACGGGTCAGGTCAATCTGGCCGTTGAAGGTGGCTTCTTTGCCGGTGCCTTTGTCGGCACCATCGTTTCGTTGATCAAAGGCGTCCCACCCGGGATCCATTTTGTCCTGGCAGCGTTGGCCGCAGCCCTGGCCGGTGCCATCATCGTCGGGATCCCGGCGATCCTGAATGCGAAATTCAACGTCCTCACCATTGTTTCATCTTTGATGATCAATTATATTGCATTGTTTTTAGGTTTGTTTTTGATCTCCAATCCATTCCGGGATCCTGCCGCCGGTTTTGAAGCGTCCTATCGGTTCCAGGAATCAGCCCAGTTACCGGATCTGTTCCCAGGCTCCCGGATCAACAGCGGCGTCATCATCGCTCTTCTGGTGGTTGCCCTGGGTTACTATCTGCGCAATAAGTCCACCTTCGGTCTGAAGATCCGGACCATCGGTATGAACTCGAAATTCGCTAAATTCTCCGGCATGCCCGTGGCCAAAACCCTGGTCCTGACTCAGCTTATTGGCGGCGCCATTGCCGGACTGGGCGGAGCCACCGAAGTACTGGGCCTTTATCAGAGATTTTCATTCACTAATCTGACTGGTCATGGTTGGGACGGGGTCATGCTGGCCGTATTGGCAAGGAACAACCCGAAAAACATCCCCCTGGCAGCCTTGTTTTTAGCTTATTTAAGAACTTCAGCCGACGTGCTCAGTAAAACCTCCACTGTGCCCACTGAGGTAATCAACATTGTACAGGCTGTTATCATAATTTTCATTTCAGCTGAAAGGTTCTTAGCCGGCTGGGAGAAGCGAGCAATCATCAAAAACTCTCAAACGAATCAGTTAAAGTTGGAAGGAGATAAAAATGAACAGCTTATTTGATTTAATCTTCTCAATAGAATTTATCCATTCCGTGATCCGGATGGCCACACCGATATTGTTTGTAGCGCTGGCTGGCCTTATCGGGGGGAAGGCGGATATCCTGTGCATCGGATATGAGGGCATCATGATCTTCGCGGCCTTGGGCGGCGTGGTCGGGAGTGCTTTCTCTAAAAGTTTAATGGGCGGATTGGGGACGGGTATTTTTTTGGGCCTGCTCATTTCGGTTGTTTTTGCCTATTTTGTGCTCTATTTGAATACCCAGCCAATGCTGATCGGTCTGGCTATCAATATCCTGGGCAGCGCCGGCACCGTGTTCCTGCTGTTTTTAATAGCCGGCTCCAAGTCCAACAGCACGACGCTGGGCAGTTTGACCTTTCCGGTCATTGATATTCCCCTGATCAAGGACATCCCCATCCTGGGCGATGTGCTATCCGGGCACAATTTACTGACCTATCTGGCATTTCTCTCAGTCCTGTTCGTCTATATCCTGATTTTTAAAACGCCATTCGGCCTGCAGATCCGTTCGGTGGGTGAAAAACCGGATGCAGCCGCATCGGTCGGGATCAATGTCAAGAAAACGAAATTCATCGCCATGCTGATCAGCGGCGTCTTGGCTTCACTGGGCGGCATCTTTATGTCCATGGCATACCTGCCCTACTTCACCCGGGACATGACCGCCGGCAGAGGCTTCATTGGAATTGCCGCGCAAAGTCTGGGCGGGGGAAGTCCTCTGCGGACCATGATCTGGACGCTGGTGTTTGGAGCCGCCGATTACATTGGCAATCTGACGCAGTCGTTCCGCTTGCCGTCTCAATTCGCACAGATGACGCCCTATGTCGTAACGATCATCGGCTTAACCGTCACGAGTATTGCACAACAGCGGAAAACCAAGACGATCAATCACTAAACGCAAAATAAGGGAATGTTCGAAAGGGATTTTTATGACGATGAAAAAGAAACGACAGGTGATTTTAGACGTTGATACCGGCTCGGATGATGCGGTTGCCCTGATGGCGGCACTTCAGTCGGATGATCTGGATGTCAAGGCGATTTGCACCGTCTGGGGCAATTTGAATGTTGAAAATACTTCGATCAATACACTGGGGGTCTGCGAGGCTATGCATAAAGAGATCCCCGTCTATAAAGGCTGCACCCGTTCCATGGTCAGAGACCGCTTTAAGGGCAGAGAGATGATCGACTCCTATGTCCCAATCATCAAAGATGGCAAGGAACTAAAAATCCATTACGACTACCTGGAGGGACTGCCGCAGACGAGCCGCCAGGTGGAAGGCAAACATGCGGTGGAGTTCTATTATGACTATCTGACGAATGCCACGGAACCGGTGACGATCATCGCCGTTGGTCCCATGACCAATTTAGGCTTTCTCTTCCGGCTGGCCCCTCATTTAACTAAAAAAATCGACCAGCTGATCATCATGGGCGGCGGGATCGATCTCACCAATGCCAGCGTCTCAGGCGAAGCTAATGTCTGGCATGATCCTGAAGCGATGCAGATCATTCTGGATACCGGGATCCACCCGCAGATGATTCCTTTGGATGCCACCCATTCTGTAGCCCTGAATCGACAGGACTGTGAAATTCTGGAAGCGCTGGGGACCTTTGCCGGTCAGTTTACGGCCAGTCTGGTCCGTCAGCGCATCGA
>CAZOTM010000055.1:6076-6322 GCA_964582675.1 uncultured Clostridiaceae bacterium | reverse complement strand
TTTGGCGAGCATCGTGCCTGGTCCGCCATTCATGACGCTTTGGCGGTAGCCTGCGCCATTCGACCGGACGTAGTCACCATCAACCAAGAGCTCCACTGTGAAGTAGGTTTGAGCGGCATCACCGACGGAGAGATCCTGGTAGACCGGCAGGGCGTCTCCCAGCCAGCCAATTGCCGGATGGCGCTGGCGGCGGATAAAACAATTTTGATGTCGCTGCTCCTTGAGCTCTTCGCCCGTGAACCGGCA
>CAZOTM010000055.1:0-6060 GCA_964582675.1 uncultured Clostridiaceae bacterium | reverse complement strand
GATGCCAGCCAGGCTTGATTAAACTTCCGGCCAATGCTGAACGACCGATTCCTCGGTTAAACCATTCAGGACCTCTTCAAAATCGGACTGGGACGTAACGGTCTGCGTCGTCAGATCTTCGAAGGATCCGGTCCCATGCTCCATCTCCGCAAGAGAGGGACCCGCCTGGATCCATGGCATGAGCCAGGGGTGGATGGATGCCGATGGGCCATTCAAGGACAGGTCATCATAAAAATAGTGCGCGACAGGATCTTTGAAAGCGGCTGGCACTTAACTTTAGATAAATATGGAATATGAAGGAGATATGGCTTGGTGGATTCAGCAGAAATTAACCAGAGAAAAAAAGTAATAATGGATGTGGATACCGGCTCCGATGATGCGATCGCGTTGATGCTGGCCTTGCTGGCACCGGAACTCGATGTGGTGGCTGTCTGCACCGTATGGGGCAATGTCAGCTTGGAGAATACCACAGGCAACACACTGCGCTTATTATCAAGAATGGGTCGAAGAGTCCCCGTTTATACAGGACTGAAGGAAGCCCTGAGTAAAAATTTGGCAAAGGAACGGCGAGTGGTCGCCAAAGTTGAGGCCAAGATCGAAGGCAAGGTCGTTAAGATGCATGAAGATCAGTTTCAACTCCCTGGCGCTGCTTATGAGGCAGAGACGGAGCCGGCTCCCTTCTTTTATCATCGCTACTTGACTGCCAGTGAGGATCCGGTTCATCTCATTGCAGTGGGCCCGCTGACGAATTTAGGCTATGCGCTTTCTTTGTGGCCTGAACTGGCGGATAAGATCGCCAGTCTGACGATCATGGGGGGCGGCTACAACGTAAGCAACATTGATCATGCCGAGGGAAATTTCTGGCAGGATCCGGAAGCCGCCCAGATCGTTCTGGATTCCGGGATCGATCCGCTGCTGGTCCCCTTGGATGCAACCCATGAAGCCATCATCACAGGATCAGAAATCGAAGAACTTCGCTCCAACGGCAACTTCCCCAGCACCTTTGCCGCCGACCTGCTGGATCAGCGGCGGATCCTTCATACGCAGATCGAGCCATTGCGACTGGATGATGCCGCCACCGTCCACGATGCCGTGGCCGTCGCAGCCCTCCTGGACCCCGCCGTCCTTTGTGATGTCCGATCGGTCCACTGTGACATTGGCATTGGTGGAGCCAGTGAAGGGCACTGTTCCATCGACCGCCGGGAATCCCATGTACAGGGAAACTGCCGGTTCGCTTATTCGGCCGATCGGGAAAAATTTGTCCATTTGTTGATCAACACCTTGAAACAGGGTCAGGCTTAATTTTTCGGGAACTCACCGATCAGGGTCGATCAATGAAAAAGTCCATACCCGTCGATTCAATCAAAGAATCTGCAAGCTTGTGTTGCGGCTGGGATTTTGAGCTGAAAGGCAATTGCCCCGAAGCGAAAGGAAACGGTCCCGAGCCATACCTGAAATGGTTCCGAGTTGAAACCGAAATGGTCCCGAACTGAAACCGAGATGATCCTGTGAGGCTTGCCAGGATCGGCGGATGGGCAGGGAAGAATCTGATGTAGTCTAATATTTAAGGAATGGGAGTGAGGAAGATGGAACGCAAAAAAATAATTATGGATGTTGATCCCGGGCATGATGACGCCATTGCCATGATCGTGGCAAATAAGATCCCGACTCTTGAGATCATAGGGTTTACCGTGGTTTCAGGCAATAGTTCCATTGAGCAGACGGTCAACAATACCAGGAATGTTTGTTCTCATTTAGGCATCGAGGCGCCGATCTATGCCGGCATGACTTTGCCGATGGTGCGGGACCGTTATTTATCATCCGACAGTCTGGGCGATGTCCATGGCGAATCGGGCCTCGATGGTCCGGTGTTTGGTGAGCCCACTGTCGTGGCTCAGCCGATCCATGCCGTCCAGTACATCGTCGAAACACTGATGGCCTCGGAGGATCCCATCACGCTGTGCGCCAGCGGTCCGCTGAGCAATCTGGGCATGGCACTGCAACTGGAACCGAAGATCAAGGAAAAAATCGAGGAGATCGTTTTGATGGGAGGATCCTACGGGACAGGCAATGTGACCCCATCCGCTGAATTCAACATTCTGGCGGATCCTCATGCGGCCCATATCGTTTTCTCATCGGGACTGCCGGTCACGATGATCGGTCTGGATGCCACCCGGCAGACCTTGGCACATGCGGAGCGAGTCGAGCCAATCCGACAATTAAATAATAAAGCGTCACGTCTTTTCTGCGACTTGGTGGACTTTTTCACGGAATCTCAGAAACAAGCCTTTGGCTGGGACGCGCCGCCGATCCATGATGTACTGAATGTAGTCTATCTGGCGGATCCCAGCGTGCTCAGCTATATCGAGTGCGCGGTGAAAGTCGATATCCAGCCAGGTCTGAATTATGGCCGGACGGTCTGCGATCTGAATGGTGTCTGGAAGGATGGAACTAAGGCCAAGGTGGCCGATGTGCTGGACGCTGATTTATTTTGGAAGATCATTTATGAGGCCATCGCTTCTTATCAGGATTAAGACCCACCGCCGGCCGGCCGGATAGCTCCGCCACGAGCCATCCCCGCCACCGGTGATCCAATGATGCCGGGCCTGCTAGCCCATTGGTCCGAAGTCCTGTAATATATTAAAATTTGAGGAGTACAACCTATGAAAATTTGTTGCTTTGGCTCATTGAATCTCGATATGGTATTTTCCGTGAGAGAGTTTGTTCAGCCTAAGGAAACCATCCAGTCAAAGGGCTTCACGGTATTTGCCGGGGGCAAGGGTCTCAATCAGGCGTTAGCCATCCAAAAAGCCGGGGTGGATGTATTGATGGCCGGTTCCGTCGGCCATGACGGGCAGATGCTTTTGGATGTCTGTGACCAGAGCGGAATGGATCGGCGGTTTGTCCGGGTGACGGATACCAGCACCGGACTGGCGATGATCCAAGTTAACGAGGCTGGTGAAAACTGCATCATCTTATATGATGGAGCCAATAAGGTCAATGATGAAGCCTTCATTGGGGAGGTCCTGAATGAACTGACCTCGGGTGATTTGTTGGTGCTGCAGAATGAAGTGAATAACCTGGACTTTTTGATTAAAACCGCCAGTGCACGGGGTATCCGGATCGTGCTGAATCCATCGCCTTATGAGGATTCGCTGAAGGAGCTGCCTCTGGAGCTCTGCTCTTATCTTGTTCTCAATGAAGTGGAAGGGAAGGCGATCTCCGGCGCGGATGAGCCGGAAAAGATCCTGACCAACCTAGCGGGCATTTACCCCAACACGGCGGTGATCCTGACCCAGGGGTCTCAGGGGGTTTCCTATTCTGCCGATGGCAAGATCGGCCACCAGAATGCTTTCCGAGTCAAGGCGGTTGATTCCACCGGGGCCGGCGATACCTTCACGGGTTACTTCATCGCCATGACTGCTAAAGGCATGGATCTGAAGGATGCCATCCACATCGCCCAGAAAGCCGGCGCCATTTCCGTGACAAGGCAAGGGGCAGCCGGATCTATCCCAACGATTGAAGAAGTGGATCTGGCTGATTTTTAAGATCAGCCAGATCCACCGGCAAAGTGGTCTGGGTGCTTGAGTCTATATGATGGCGATGGGGCATCAGGAGGATGGAGCTCTGCCTGACAAGATACAATCTCCGATAATTCCGCCGCCAGATCAACCAATTCCCAGGATACTCAGTTTCAGTGGAAGAAGTTGCTCAGTTCGTGGAGGCGATGAATCAATTCTCCTGAAATAATTTGCAAAGCAACTTCCAGGATAAAATGGCTGTAATCATTGGGATTCAAAGGCTGGAGTCATAAACGGGTTAAATCATATGAAACCTTCAACCGGCTTTTGTCGATCTGTATCCTGGAAAATTTTTCAAATGGTTCAATTCAACACCGGTGATTCTTTTAGGATTCCGCCTACCGCTACTCTGATCGATCTGTGACTTCGGCAGCTTTTAAGGGCATATAAGGGCATAATCACCAAAGCTTACAAACTGCCGCTGTCACCGGCCGTCGACTGATGCAGGAAAACAGAAAAACACAGTAATTATAAGCAAAACGCTGACATCTGCCAGGGGCAGCGGCAAAGTTAAATGGAAAGGTCAGGATTAACAACGAAGGTTTAAGCTCTCATCATAAATTGCAATGGTTTACTTAATCGATTAAGTAAAAGGAGGTTGATCGATCGGAATGCCACTAACTCTAAAAGATATTGCCAAGATCGCCGGTGTTTCAACGGCGACAGTCTCCAAGGTCATCAGTGGACGGGATAGTGACATCGGGCAGGAGACCATCGACAAGGTGCGCCAGATCGCCAAGGAGCTGAACTACCGTCCCAACTCCCTGGCGCGGAGCATGAAAACTAAAATTACCCGGACCATCGGGTTGATCATTCCAGATGTTCGAAATCCTTTTTTCACGGATCTTGCCCGGGGGGCGGAAGACGCTACGCAGGAACGGGGCTACAGTCTGCTTTTCTGCAATTCAGACAATAATCTGAAAAAAGAAATGGACTATATTGAGACCCTGGTTCAAAAGCAGGTTGATGGCATCGCGCTGGCCGCGGCTGATCAGCGTAACAAAGCTCTTGAAGAGCAGTTTAAGATCTCTTTGCCCATCGTGACGCTGGACCGTGAGGTCTATTTTCAGGGCGTCCAGGCCCATATCCATACTGACAATGAAAGCGGCGCTTATGAAGCTATCAAATATCTCATTTCGCTGGGCCATCGCCGGATCCTGTTTTTATCAGGCCAACTCACAGTCGGTGTCTCCATCGAGCGGCTCAGAGGCTACCAGCGTGCCCTGAAGGAAGCTGACATCGATTATGACGAGACGCTTGTCCTCAGCGGCCCTTTTTCCTTCGAATTCGGTTATGAGACCATGCGTTATGACTTGCTGGATCCCGCTGTCACTGCCATTTTCTGCGGGAATGATCTCATCGCGCTTGGAGCCATCAAGGCGTTAAAAGAACTCAAGCTCCGGGTGCCAGAGGATATCAGCATCATGGGTTTTGGTGACATCTATCTGGCCAGCTTCAGCATTCCGGCCCTGACTACTGTCCGTCAGCCCAGCTATCGACTGGGGTACTTGACGGTCCAGCGTCTCATCGACATCCTGGAAGGGGTCAGCCATGACAAGCCGACCATGACCATCCAACTGGAACTGGTCATTCGCGAGAGCACTGCCAAACTAACGAAAAAATCGGGTAAAGCCTGAGCCAATACAAGAATGACGAGGCGAGAGGATGCAGAAAATACCAGTCATCATTGATACGGATCCCGGGCATGATTATGCCATTGCCTGATGGTCGCTTTAGCCAGCCCCGAGCTGGACATCCGAGGGCTGACCATCGTGGCCGGAAACAATACCATCAAAAATAACACGCATAGCGCGCTGCGGATCCTCGAGCAGTTTCTGTTATCGCAATACCAAAAACTGTTTATGAAATATGTGATTAATCTGTAGTTCCCGGGTTATTTTTATAACCACAGGGTTTTAGGTTGAGTAAAGCAGCCATTTTTTCTTGATAAATGGCGGTTTTACAGCACTTATTGTTGCCGTTTCAGGGTATTTCTGGTACTATGTAGATATAAAGATGTTATATCTACATGGAGGTGTTCAATGGCTTCACACATCGTTTACCAGATGATCAATGGGATTGAATATGCTCGTTTAGCAACCTCAATTAGAGTAGGAGAAAAGGTCGATAGCAAAGCAAAGACGCTTGGCAGGGTACTCGATAAAGAAAAAGGGATCTTCCGGAGCAAAGAACGGGGTGTCTTCACGTATAACCACGCTACGGGTGAATACGGAATTCCGCCTGCCTCCTTTTCCGACAAGACTTTGAGAAAAGACCACAAAGAAAAGCTCATCCTGGATTTTGGCGATGCGTTTTTTCTTCACAGCTACATCCGAAAATCAGGTCTCATCCCCGCCATCGAGGCCATTGGCTACGGCAATAATGACACACTCAATGCGATCATCATGTATTATGTACTCTGCCTGACCGCCAATTGTCACGCGGAAGCCTGGTACGAAGGATCCTATGCAAGAATGCT
>CAZOTM010000054.1:0-10895 GCA_964582675.1 uncultured Clostridiaceae bacterium | reverse complement strand
TGGTCAAATAGAGTTGGTCAAATAGAGTTGGTCAAATAGAATTGGTCATATCGAGTTGAATAAAGAGAGTTGGTTATAGGCTGCTCAGAGCACCGTACTATCCCGCTTATGAAAGTCCGGTTTGCATAAATCTGATATTCATAAGCCTGATAAATGATTGAACCTCCCCATGGGGAGGCTCAATCATTATATACTCCCCCAATCAAATATGATTAGCGGAAAACTTTTTTCGCTGCTTACAAAGACCATTATACCCCATGGGGCACACTTAATGTAACCCCCCAAAGCATGCCGGGGACACTTATGATCGGAATAATTCCGATCAATTCTCCCGGTTCAGCTTTCCCTGATCAGGGTCGAAATATTTTCTCGGCACGCGTTTCCCAATGCAGCAGGTGATTTCGTAACTGATGGTGTTAAGGACCCTGGCCATATCATCCGCATCGTATTTAATATTCCCGTCGCTGCCAAGGAGGATCACATCGTCGCCTTCTGTGGGATTTTCCACCCCGGTCAGATCCACCATCATCTGGTCCATGCAGACTCTGCCGGCGATGGGGCAGAGCTTTCCCTTATATAGGACCGCGCCCTTGCTGGACAAACCTCGGGAATAACCGTCGGCATAGCCCAAGGGGATGGTGCCGATCACCGTATCTTTTTGGGCTACGAAGGTATTGCCGTAGCTCACCGGTGTCCCTTGCTTGATGGTTTTGACCAGGACCAGTTTGGCCTTCCAATCCAGGATCGGTTTCAGGGGCAGCCGTTCTTTATGGACTTCGTCCGATGGCTGATAACCGTATTGGACGATCCCCGGCCTGACCGTATCAAAATGTGCTTCCGGCAAATCGATGATTGCCGCGCTGTTGGCCATGTGGTAATGGGAAAATTTGACCCCTTTGGCTGTCAGCTGGTCCACCATGGCGTTATACCTTTGCAGCTGCAGCTGGGAGTAAGTCTTATCCGCATCATCGGCGGTGGAAAAGTGGGAGTAGATCTCTTCCATGACTACATTGGGCAGCTCCGCGATCTCATGGATCTCGGCAACGCTGGCTTCATTGCAGGGAAAGCCGATCCTTGACATGCCGGTGTCCAAAGCAACGGACAGCTTGATCCGCTTGCCCTGCCTGACCGCTTCATCGGAAAACTTTCTGGCTTCGCTGTAGCGGAAAACGGTGATGGTGACGTCATTGGCGACGGCTTGGGCAGCTGATTCACCAGTTGTGAAGCCCAATACCAGAATGGAGGATTCCTTGTCAAATCCCCGAAACTCAAGGGCTTCATCGAGAATTGCCACGGCAAAATCGGCGATGCCCATGGACTTGATTTTTGTTGCCACCTGTTTCATGCCATGGCCGTATCCATCGGCTTTTACCACCGCCAGGATCCGTTTGCCCCTGGCCAGATTTTTAATCGAGTTATAGTTGAATTCCAGTCGATCCAAGTGGACTTCGGCCCAAACCGGTCTTTCATTTTGGAACATATCCCTTCTCCTTGTCATCTTTAAATTTCCTTGCTGGCTCAAACATACATTTATCTGCTGATTCCAGTTTATACCCTTTTGAGTCAAATCGGGCACTTAACCTGCTCTTTGATGCATTTACCTTGATTGAAGCGATCGCTGGAGCGTTTCAATCCATCGGCTAACCCAGGGATGGCTGAACTTTTCGGCCAGTCTTGTCGCCGATCAGCTTTTTAAGCTCGAAGGGGATCCGCTCAATGATCTCTGAGGCCGTCACCGAATACCTGGCTGCGGCCAGATCGTCGCCGATGTAGCCGTGGAGGAAGGTCGCTGCCAGGGCGGCTTCCAAGGGTGAGAGCCCCTGGCCGGCCAAGCCGGCGATCATCCCTGTCAGGCAGTCGCCCATCCCGCCCGAGGCGATGGCTGATGATCCAGTGGGGTTGACGTAGACCTGGACCCCATCGGTGATGATGGTGTTATGGCCTTTGAGGACCACCGTCACTTTATTTTTCCTGGCGAACTTGAAGGCCACTTCCATGCGGTTCTTTTTGATGTATTCGATGCTTTGGCCGGTAAGTCTGGCCATCTCTCCGAAGTGGGGGGTAATGATGACCCGGACGCCGGAATTTGCCAGGAGGTCGGTCTTGCCCTGGAGGACATTGAGGCCGTCGGCATCCAGCACTAAAATGGTATCCGACTTTCCCTCCAGCCTGAGCTTTTTAATGATCCGGATGAGCAGCAGCAGTGTATCCTCATTGTTCCCCATACCGGGGCCGAAGGCGATGACGTCGGAATTCTCCACTGCCCCCTCGATCTCGTCCGGGTGGATGGTCATGGCCTCCTTGACGTTTTCTTCAATGATCCGGATGACGGATCGGTCAGAGGATACCGTTACCAGGCCTGCCCCCGATTTGATGCAGGCCTCCGAGGCGATCTTATTGGCGCCGGTGAATCCCACGGATCCGGCGACGATCAGGGCTTTCCCGTAATCCCCCTTATACCCGGTCTTGGCTCTGACCGGGATCAGCTTTTTGATCATTTCATAGTCCATGAGATTGTCCCGGCCGTCGGCTTCCGCCAGCAATTTGTCGGGAATGCCAATGCTCTCCACGATGATCTCGCCGCAGTATTCCGCGGCGTTGTAGTTTAAAAAGCCCTTTTTATAACAGGAAAACGAGATGGTTTTGTCGGCTTTGACCGCTGCCCCCATGATTTCTCCGCTGTCCGAATGGATGCCGGAGGGGATATCCACCGATACGGTGTATTTCGCCATTTCATTGACGGTTTCAATGATTTCTTTGAAGATATCCGCCGCCGGCCTCGCCAGCCCGGTGCCGAACAGGGCGTCAACGACGCAGTCGGCGTCGTTCACCGCCTCCCGAAGATCCCAGATATCCGATTCCTCTTTGATGGTCACCACATTGATGCCCATGGCCCGGCAAATCTCCAGGTTGATCCCGGTTTCCGGGCTGATCTCCCCGGTCCCCGGGGCAAAATAGACATCCACGTCCTTGCCCAATAAATTAAGATGCCGGGCCACTGCCAGCCCGTCGCCGCCGTTATTGCCCCGCCCGGCGATGATGACATAATAGATTTTATCAGTGTCCAGGTTTTTGATGAATTTCAAGGCGGCATTTTCCATCAAAACAATGGAGGGGATTTTATACTCCTCCATTGCGCGCCTTTCAACGTCTTTAATTGCTTTACCTGATAAGATTTTCATAATCCGTATTTTCCTCCCAAGGCCTCAACCAAACGGTTTTCACAGTATCCAGCCTTTTTAAAACCACCCGGTGGACCTTGCCCTCCGCTTCAGTGTACGGGATCCTGAACAAGTTATCCATCCCGAAAATGGAAAATCGGATCCCCACGTACAGGACTCCGTCCTGAAATTCCGTGACCGCACCTTCAAAGCTGCCGATTTTTAAGGACGTGGTGCCTTCTATGATGATTTGGCTGTCCTCTTCCCAAACCCGGTGGATTTCAATGACGTTGGGTTCGGATACCATCCGGAAGCCGGTGTACTTCCAGCCGAATTTATAGAACAGCGCTGTGAATAACAGCGCTGTGAACACCGCTGCAATGATCGGTATGGTTTTTTTCATAGCCCACCCCTGATGCCCGAACAATACCGGCCTTGCGCCTTCAGTCTCCTGATCAATGGTATTGCTTGTAGACCATTTCGATGATGCAGGTGGCGATGGCAAATTCCTTTTCGTGGGAAATGGAGATAAATACTTTTAAATTGTAGTAAATACCGGTTTTGCTCTGAATGACCTTCATGGAATCCGCGGAAATGAAGGGCCTGCCAAATTCATCCCGCAAAATTTCCGCATCCTTGAGGCTGAATCCCCGAAACCCCCGGCCCAAAGCCTTGGCAAAGGCTTCCTTGGCAGAAAAGGTGCCGGCGATCCGCTCCGGATCGTTTCCCATGAACTCGATTTCTTTTTCTGTGAAACATTTTTCCAGCCTTTCCTTGGAGTGAAAAACATTTTTGATCCGATTTACGTCCGTTATGTCACAGCCTGTTCCGAAAATCATACATTCACCTGCTTTTAAATCATAACTAATTATAGACTTCATCCCGTATACTTTACAATAAAAACACATGTTCACTGAGGGCCCAGGGAGGCGACAACCAAATGATAAACGGTCTCAATATTAACAGATAATTAAGATATGACCATGTTTTTCCAAAATCAGCTGCGTTATAATTAGATGGTGAAATTAGAACAAATATAACTTTAAATATCAGGAGGCTATAAATGCTAAAATCAACCAAAATAAACCAGGATACCTTCTGGGTCGGCGCTCTCGATCCAGGTCTGAGGATCTTTGACATCATCATGTATACTCCCTACGGGACCAGCTACAATTCCTACGCGGTGAAAGGCAGTGAGAAAACTGCGGTGTTCGAGGCGGTCAAGGCCCCCTTCTTTGAGGAATACTGCCAGCGGCTCAATGACATGGGCCTGGACATCAAAGATGTGGATTACATCATCGTCAACCATACGGAGCCCGACCACGCCGGGTCCATTGAAAAGATCCTTCAGGTCAACCCGAATGTGGAAATAATCGGCAGCAAAACCGCTCTGAACTTTTTAAAGGGCATTACCAATATGGAGTTCAAAGCCAGGGAAGCCAAAGACGGCGACACTTTGGATCTGGGGGGCAAGACGGTCCGGTTCTTCATGACTCCTTTCCTCCATTGGCCGGATACCATGGTTTCCTATATCGAAGAGGATCAGTTCCTCATAACCTGCGATATTTTTGGGACCCACTACTGCTTCGACGGCATTTTCAACGATGAAATGAGCGATGCCCAAAGGGTTGAATATGAAGGCTCCCTGAAATACTACTTCGACATGATCATGTCCCCCTTCAAGCCCTATATGCTTAAAGCCATCGCCAAGATCGAACCCCTGCCCATCGCAATGATTTTGACCGGCCATGGACCAGTCCTTCGACAAAATCCCCGGGAGGTCGTTGCCCGGTGGAAAGAGTGGGCTCAGCCAAAGGTAAGTCTCAAGAACAGGGTATCCATCCACTATGTCTCCGCCTATGGCTATACCAGGGAAATCGCCGAGGCAGTGGCTGAGGGGATCCAATCAGCCGGGGATTTCAAAGTAACCCTTAATGACATCATCCATTGCAAAACCGAGGATCTTGTCTCCGAAATCGTCGAGTCGGATGCCGTCTTATTCGGCTCCCCCACCATCGTGGGTGAAATGCTGGAGCCGGTCAGGATGCTGCTGGCCCACCTCAATCCGATCATCCACGGCGGAAAAATCGCCGGGGCCTTCGGCTCCTACGGCTGGTCGGGAGAAGCTGTCCCCAGAATGGAATCACGCCTCAAGGAACTTAAGATGAAGCTGCCCGCCGGAGTCATCAAATTCAACTTCAAGATGAGCGAAGCCGATCGGGCAGCGGCCCGGGAGTATGGCCGGTGCATCGCCCAGGCTTTAAATGCCTGATGCAGCTGACTGTGGAAGGATAGCTAAAAGCCGGTCAAAGGCTGATCAAAGGTTAGTCAAGGGACAATCAAGGGACAGCCAAGGGACAACCATAACATATCAAGGGGGAAACAATGGATAAATTAGTAGTAATCGGCAACGGCATTGCCGGGCATTATGCCCTGACCAATGCCATGAAGATCAACCCGGCACTCGACTTGACAATCATCTACCGGGAGAATGCCAGGACTTATTTAAGGACGCAGCTGTCCGGCAGGGCTACCGGAGCGGTGAACGACTCGACTTTTTTCATGACGGATGAAAATTTCTATCAATCCAGGGGGATCCATGAAATCAAAGGGCAAGCCGACTGGATCGATACAGCCAATCATCTGGTGGTTTTACAGGACGGCCGGAAAGTCCCCTATGACAACCTCTGCATTGCGACAGGCAGCTACAATTTCATCCCCCCGGTGGAGACGGCAGGTCACGCAACCACTGCCCTGGATTCCTTCAACTACATGGCTTTTGACAGTATCTACACCCTGCGGGAGCTGAAGGACGCCAATGCCGTCATGGAGAAGCTGAAAACGGCAAAATCGGCCATCATCGTCGGCGGCGGCCTCCTGGGCCTTGAGGCCGCCGGGGATTTTATGGAGCGGGGCATCGCAGTGACCGTGGTGGAATTCGCTCCAAGACTGCTTCCCAGGCAGCTGGACAGTAAATCCGCCGAGATCTTCCTTCACAAGGCAGAGCAAACCGGCATCAAAATCCTCCTCTCCGAATCCATCAAGACCATCGTTTTTGAAGACGGCCATCTGAAGGAAGCGGTGCTGAATTCCGGCAAGACCCTGGCTGCTGACTTCATCCTCTTCTCCGTGGGGGTCAGACCCAATACGGAACTGGCCGTCAAGTCGGGCCTCCATGTCAACCGGGGGATCGTTGCCGACCGCTACATGAGAACCAGCGATCCTTCCGTTTATACAGCCGGCGACTGCGCAGAATACGAAGGCATGGTCTACGGCAACTGGTCCTTTGCCATGGCATCCGGCAAGATTGCCGGGTTAAACTGCTCCGGCATCTCGGAACCGATGAAGAGCTATACCCTCCAAACCATGTTCAATGCCCTTGGGGTCAAAGTCTTCTCCACCGGTGCCGTAAACTTTGACGACCCGGCATTGGACTCCGTGGCGTTTGGGGAGCCCTCCACCGCTTATGGCAAGCTGTTCTTCAAATCCGGCTGCCTGACTGCGGCAGTATTAATGGGCAATACCTCCAACCAGGGCAAAATCATCAAAGGCATCGAGGCTGCCATGACCAAGGCGGAAGCAGAGGCCCTGTTCGTTCCACCTGATCAGCCCCTTATCTCTCCCGGGGAGACAACCCCAAGCTGACTGAAATGCTTTCAAATACTTCAAAGCCTCCGGTTTAACCGGGGGCTTGCCGATTTCTTGGGAACCCGGCTGAATCTTCCAACCTCTGTCTGGTATACTAAGGGTAATACTGGTAGGACAGCCAATCATTCCCCTGAAAGGATTCACTCAATAATTTTTAATTCAACCTGCTCAGTCAACCTCCCAGGACCCTCAGTTCAAAACCACCTGATATCTAACCGACTTTAAGTTGGACCTGGATCATCCTCCGCTCAATCATTCCCGAAGGCCGGTGAAGCAATGGAAACCTATATTAAATACGATTCTCCCATAACGTTTCGGAAAGTCCTCTTGCCTGATATCAAACCCCTGATCATGGAATACCGGGACAGCCTGAAATTCCCGGGGGACAACTTTATGGCCCACCTGCAAAGTGAAGCCAACCATTATGCCATGGAGGTCAAGGGCCGCCTCATCGGCGCTGTGGCCATCAAGGACCGGAATCTCGGACTGGTCTATATTCGGCCGCAATATAAATTTTTGGAACGGCAGATCCTGGAACGGGTTCTCTCGGAATTCAATGTCCATTACGGGTTTGCTCAAGCCTGGGACTACCATATGATGAATCTCTACACTGAATTCCATGATAAGATCGAAAACCAGGCTTATCAATTTCAGCTCCTGGATAAACGCCAGATCAGGACGCCCCTGTTCAATCTTACGGTTCGACTGGCTACAGCCGCGGACGAAATCTATCTGAATGAAGTGGATTTTTTAAAAAATCCCGGCAGCTACATCCGAAAACAGGAAGTCTGGATCGCCTTGAACGAGGACGGCAAAAAAGTCGGGGTTGGTGTTATCCAGCCTATGATTTTCGAGGATGAATATTTGGACATCGGCATGTTTACCAACAAGGAACTGAGGGAACACGGCATCGGCCGGTCCATCCTGGCCCTATTGATGAAAATCGTATCCGATTCAGGCCGAATC
The DNA here is from genome assembly GCA_964582675.1 of uncultured Clostridiaceae bacterium. Classification (GTDB taxonomy): domain Bacteria; phylum Bacillota; class Clostridia; order Clostridiales; family Clostridiaceae; genus JG1575. Next base: position 3,120 of record CAZOTM010000054.1, on the reverse strand, counting down.
CCGGTGGCCGGCTGCCATTGGAAGAACTATACGGCCCGACGGACACTGGAATCCGCCGGAATGACCTGCATCGGCACGATCTTTAAATTCTCCTTCAACAAAAATAAGCTGAAAATTGACTGATTTTGCCCGACGGAAGAAAAGACCTGACCCGCCGGGCGAACAGATAAAAAAAGAACCATATAAAAAAGAACCATATAAAAAAGAACCATATAAAAAAGAACCTTGGAATGATCGCCTCCTGTCAATTGGACAGAAGCACCTTCCAAGGTTTTTCAATTTAGTTCTTCAATTCGCTTTTCAATTCAGATTTTCTTGATTCAGCGGTTTCGATGGAGTTGTTCGCAGACTCCAGGGGATTTACTGTCTCTTAAGGGCATCGATCAGGACATAGTTTTCAATGTACATGTGGACCGACATTGAGTCAATCAATTCTGCCATCAGTTCATAGGTTCGGATGCAGGTTAAATCGGCTTGGGGCGGGATCCGAAAGTCAAACGCCGCTTTCCGCATGGCGCTGATCTGCCGGCCGATGGAGGCATGATCCGCCTCCATCCGCTTTAATTCCTGGATGGCCCCGTCCATATTGCCGCCTGCAGCAACCAATTTATATATTTGCGGGAAAATCTGTTTATCCTCGAACAAAGCGTGGACCTCCACCTCTGCCTTGAATTGGGTAAACGCCTTATGCAGTTCAATGAGTTCATCGGCCAGCCGGTCAAAGTTCGACAGCATGGACTTGTTCAGCAGCCGGTCAATTTCAAACAGCAGCTCCCGTTCCTTCACGTGGTGGTTCATCTGAATATGGAGCAGCAGCTCAGTGACGGGCATCGCCAGGACCTTGCGGTTCAGCTGCCCCTCTTCATGCCCTGCTTCCAGATAGTCCTTCATCGCTTCGACAGTGGCCTTCTCATCCTGGCCGGTTTCCATCATCGCCTCAGCCAGGGAGGCTTCCCCGCCGTTGGAATAATCCACGCCCTTGGCCTTGAAAAAAGACGCCAGGACCGGATTCCTTTTCAATATATCTTTTATGCTCAATAATTCCATTTATGAACTTCCTTTGGTTAATACCCCCACTATACCATAAAAAGCCGCCCCAGCGGCGGCTTTTTTAAATCATCGGTTCACTCCTGGAGCGTTTGGCAGAGTTTCCAATGGGCGAACATACCCCCCCGGTCAAAACCTGGTGTGGTCGCTTCTGCCCTGGATGTCGGTCTTGGAGTTCCGCAACACGTTGTCAACGGCCCGCCGATTCAAAGTGTTTTTGGAATCTTTGATTTTTTTCATGAAGGGATTGGCAACTTTCCGGTGGCGGATGATCACTGAATTGAGTTCGGCACCGAATACCATAATCATGGCCAGGAGAAGGAGCCAGAACATCAAAACCACCACGGCGGCCAGGGCGCCGTAAAACCGGGAATAATTGGCAAAGTTATTGATATAAATCTTAAAGCCGAAGGAAACCAGCATGAAAGCCAGGGCAGCGAACACCGCACCGGGTACGGCGTGTTTTATTTTAACGTTCCGGGAGGGCACGAACATGTATACCAGGGTAAGGAGGAGAAAAATGAACAGCGCCGGCATGATCCAGGTCATGGCCGTTTCCATGATCCCGAAATTGATCATGGGGAAAAAGCCCTTGATCCCGGCGATGATGGGGTCTGCGAAAACCACCAGGAGAAGGGATCCGGCGATTCCCAAAGCCAGCAGCACCACATAGAGGACGGCCATCAGGTTGGTCACGATGAGGGACCGGTCTTCCTTGATGCCATATATCTTATTCAAGGCGTTGATAAAGGCTTTGAACCCGCCGGACGCCGTCCAGATGGCCAGGATAATGGAAATCGACACCAACCCGCCATTTTGATTGGTCATGACCTCCTGGATGATGCCGCGGAACAGGTTGAAGGAATCCCCCGGCATCAGCAGCGCCAGTTGGTCCAGAATGGCATCGGAATCAAGGTTTAAATAGGCAATCAGCGAAAGCAAAAATATCAAAAACGGAAACATGGACAGCAGGAGGGAATAGGTGAGCTGATAAGCGTAGGGGATGGCTTCATCCCTGGAGGCTTTCTTTAGCAGTTCCCTGATAAACACGATGGATTTTTTTATTTGGTTCATAGCTGACACTCCTTCCTCACTTCCGACCGGGCTGCGCAAAAGCCGCCGTAAAGCTATTTTTTGACCGTCTGTACCGAAGGTATAGCCGGATCGCTGTAGGGATATCCCGATTTCCCATTGAACAGCCCCAGCCTGTCCTGTGGGTCCCTTGGGCTGGTCTTGGCCTAGCCTTGGGAATCCTTTTTCAATCGCCCCATGATGATCTCGTCTACATATTTGCCATTGACGATGACCGCCTTCCGGATCCTGCCTTCCTCCACAAACCCGAACTTTTTGTATAAGCCGAGGGCTCGTTCATTCCCGGCGATCACCGTCAGATCCAACCGCTCCAGCATCAGCCAATTGTCGGCAATGTCGATGGCTTTGGCAAACAGGCGGGAGCCGATCCCCTGTCCCTGGTAGTCCCCATGGACCATAATTGCCAATTCGCCCCGGTGCCTGAGCCGAAACTTCGGGTTAATGGTCAGGCTCACGAGGCCCAAAACTTTCTCGGCACCCTCCGGAGGGATCACCACTGCCACTAAACAGATGGAAGTTTTATCCATGGCCAGGCTTCTGGCCCCTTCGATAAAGGGTTCATATTTCTCACAGGGAATCCCCAGGATGGTTTCCTGGACCCCATTCATCGTCCTGATTTGATAGATCTCATCGGCATCCTTCGCCATCAGGCTGCGGATCATAATACTCATTTACGCCTCCACTCTCCAATTTTCTTCCATGCTAAAAGCATCGATTTTCCCCTGCCATTCCCATTCCCATTCCCATGTCTGTGGGTTTGATTCCGGACAAACCGGGATGTCTTTATCCTTATGGGATTCGCTCCCACTCCAGCCCTTGCCCCAGGGCGCTGATGTCCTTTAACGGCAGCCAGTCGGCTGGGAGGAGTTTTAAAATATCCCGGTTTTTATACCGTTTGTCCATGAGCAGTATGATCCCCAGATCCGTCTCGCTGCGGATCACCCGCCCTCCGGCCTGGGTGATTTTATTCAGTCCGGGATA
>CAZOTM010000053.1:0-11236 GCA_964582675.1 uncultured Clostridiaceae bacterium | reverse complement strand
TGTGCTGTCTTTATTCGTCATGGTAGGGTCTGATGATTTATGATCAAACCTCACCCAGGAAATCATAACCCGTATCCTCCACCGCGGCTTTTACCGCTTCCAGATCGGGATTGCCTTTGATCTCGGCGGTTTTTCCTTCCAGATCAACCTGGACCTCATCCACACCCTGGACCTGTTTCAGAGCTTTTTCCACTCTCATTTTGCAGTGATTGCAGCTCATGCCTTCGATTTTAACTTTCATTCTGATCTCCTTTTGACTTTGAATTTGTCATTGTCATCAATTATTGATTTGTCATCTTCTTCTCTGTACTTATTTAACTTGCAGGATCCTGCAAATTTATCTTGCAGTTACCAAAAATTCCTCCTGCTGGTTGCTGTTCATCGCCTGATTCGTTCGTTGCAGAATAGATCCTCACACATAGCACAGTTCGTCTCATTTTGATCCGGTTCATCCCAGTCCGTTGGTTCGTCAGGGCGAGGGATTATGCCCCAGCCTATTTAAATGGCTGATAGGAGCGCAGCCTTAAGGCATTGGTCAATACGGAAACTGAGCTCATGCTCATGGCCATGGCCGCGATAATGGGATTTAACAGGGGGCCGTCGAAGAAGAGGTATAAAACCCCCATGGCCACCGGTATGCCGACTACATTGTAGATAAATGCCCAAAACAGGTTCTGCTTGATGTTGGCAATGGTCTTGCGGGACAGGTCAATGGCAGTGGGTACATCCATAATGTCGTTGTGCATCAATACGATGTCGGCTGACTCAATGGCCACGTCGGTGCCATTGCCGATGGCCAATCCCACATCGGCAGCTGCCAGGGCCGGTGCGTCGTTGATCCCATCCCCCACCATGCCGGTGACAAATCCCCGGCTTTTCAAATCATCGATCATTTTGATTTTATCTTCAGGCATGACTTCACTGATGACTTCCGAGATTTCCAGCTGCCGGCCAATGGCTTCGGCCGTGCGTTTGTTGTCGCCGGTGAGCATGATGGTTTTAACGCCCATCTGGTTTAATTTATGGACTGCAGCTTTGGAGTTTTTCTTTAAGGTGTCCGCTACGGCAATGATGCCAATGATGCTGTCCCCCTGGGCCAGATACATGGGGGTCTTGCCCGCTTCGGCCAGAGTATCGGATAGGGTTTTAACCTGGTCATTGATCACCGCCGAAATGGAGTCCATGAATTTCAGATTGCCGATGCTGTAGCTGGTTTCGGCGATTCGTCCGGCGATGCCCATCCCGGTCAGGGACTTGAAGTCAGTTACTGGAGTAAGGTCAATTTGGTCGGCTTCGGCTCTCTTGACGATGGCGGTGCCCAAGGGGTGCTCGGAATATTTTTCCAGGGAAGCGGCGAGTTTGAGCAATTCCGCTTCCGGCAGGCCGGTGATCCCATAGACATCGGTGACCGCCGGTTTGCCTTCGGATAACGTACCGGTTTTGTCCAGGACCAGGACTTGGATCCGATGGGCGTTTTCCAAGGCCTCCCCGGATTTAATCAGAATTCCGTTTTCAGCCCCTTTCCCGGTGCCTACCATGATGGCGGTTGGCGTTGCCAGACCCAGGGCGCAGGGACAGGCGATGACCAGGATGGAGATCAGGATCGTCAGGGAAAACTCCAGATCCTTCCCCCCCAGGAAATACCAGGCCAGGGCGGTGGCGACAGCGATCCCAATGACCACCGGCACAAAGTAGCCGGAGATGATATCCGCCAGTTTGGCAATGGGCGCCTTGGTCGCCTGGGCATTTTCCACCAGGCGGATGATCTTGGACAACACGGTGTCCTCCCCCACCCCCAGGGCTTTGTAGCGGACCGTGCCGCTGCCCGACAGGCTGGCGGCATAGATCTTGTCCCCGGCGGTTTTCCCCACGGGGATGGATTCACCGGTGAGCATGGACTCATCCATGTAGTTTTCACCGGAGAGGATCACTCCGTCTGCCGGAGCTTTGGAGCCGGGCTTTAAGATAATGATATCCCCCTCGCTGAGCTCATCGATCCCGATTTCCGTTTCCATTCCGTTTTTTTCGATGAGAGCCGTGGTAGGCCGCAGCCCCATGAGTTTTTTGATGGCTTGACTGGTTTTCCCCTTGGAGATGTTCTCCATATACTTGCCCAGGGTGATCAGGGCTAAAATGGTGGCCGCCGACTCAAAATACATCTTATGGACACTGTGGTGATCGCCGCCCAGGATCAGGCTGAACTGGTAGACACTGAACAAAAATGCTGCTGAGGTACCGATGGCGATCAATGAATCCATATTGGGGGTCAAGCGGAGGAGATTGCGAAAACCGGAATAATAGAATTTCCAACCCATCACCATGACCGGCAGAGTCAACAGGAGCTGGAGGACAGCATTATTTACGGGATTGGCACTCGGATCGAGAAAATCGGGCAGCTGGAGTCCCAGCATGGGTCCCATGGCAAGGATGAGGAGCGGCAGGGTAAAAATCACCGAGACGATGAGGCGTGTTTGGTAGGGGTTGACGAACACTTCATCCTGGACTTCCGCCGCTTCATCCTGCAAAGCGAAGCCCAGTTTGTCGACGATGGCCTTTACCTCGCCGGTCTTGATGATTGATGGATCATAGTCCAGATAAAGCTTTTCCGTGGCATAATTCACTGCCGCCTTGTTCACGCCCTCTTTCTTTCCCAAAACCCTTTCAATGGACTGGGCACAGGCGACACAGTCCATGCCCGTGACCTTGAACTCCTTGCTCAGGGGCTTGGTTTCGCTGAGGAGTTCGTAACCGGCTTTTTTGACGGCGGAACGGATCTTATCATCATCGATTTGTTTTTCATCAAATTCGACATACAGCTTGCTATTAGCATAATTAACTGCCGCCGACTCCACCCCGCCGGCTTTTTTCAGGGTTCGTTCAATGGCAGCGGCGCAAGCCACACACTCCATCCCCTGGACATCATAGGTTTTTTTCATTGGTCTTATCTCCCGTCGATGAGTTTACTGATGATTTCGTTGATCTCTGCTGTCTTCTCTTCAGCATTTTTCTTGTCGCTGCTGAGGACCGCCGACATGACACAGTGGTCCAAGTGTTGTTTCAGGATATGCTTTTGGGCTTTCTTCAACAAGGAAGTGGAGGCCATCAGCTGATTGGATATATCAATGCAGTATCTGCCCTCTTCAATCATGCGGATGATCCCATCCAGCTGACCTCGGGCAGTTTTGATCAATTTAACGGCTTGGGCTTTTTCTGAATTCATTTCCATAGTATTACCTCCCCCCCTGGGTGGGGTCTACTATTATATTAATCCAATTGATTTGGATTGTCAACTGGGCTCTGATGAACCAAGGATCTGAGATCTGCTGAACCAGAAACCAGAAATCTGATATATGGGCAGGCCCTTGTAAACAACGGGAGAGCCTCACCATAAACTAAAAAACAATCGGGCAGGAGCATCCCGTAATATTCCTGGGTTGGCTCCTGCCCGATTCACGGGATCTCTACCATGTCTGTGCTGTCTTGTCCCCTGCCTGGGTTTAAGACTGCCATCACGGTCCTCATAGGATCTTATTGAGTTTTTGTTCTGTTTCCTTGTTCAGCCCCTACCCCAGGATCCGTTTGACCAATTTCAACTTCGTCTTGTTGTAGGGCGGATAGATAAAGGGGATTTCTCGGGAAGCCTGGGTCACGATCAGGCCCTTTTGATGGCTGAAGCTGTCAAAGCCGAATCGGCCATGGTATTTACCCATTCCGGACATTCCAACCCCGCCCAAGGGCAGATTGGGATTGCTCACATGGATCATGGTGTCATTGATGCAACCGCCGCCAAAGGAGATCCGCCCCATGACAGCCTCCGCCATGGGGATGTCCCTGGAAAATACGTAGAGGGCCAGGGGCTTGCCCCGTGGTTTGATTTGTTCGATGGCCTGGTTGATATCCCGGTAGGTGATGATGGGCAGGATGGGTCCGAAGATCTCCCGTTCCATCAAAGGGTCCTCCGGAAGGACGTCCCTGACCAGCATGGGTTCGATATATTTTTCCGCTTTGTTCCAATTGCCGCCGCTGACGATGGTGCCTTGGGTGTCTTTGATCAGGCCGAGGAGGCGCTCAAAGGCTTCTTGGGAGATGATCCGGCCAAAATCAGGGCTGGTGTGTGGATCCATCCCAAAAAAATCCTCAATGGCCTGCTTCATCTCCCGGATTAAATGATCTGCCACATCTTCATGGACCAGGACATAATCCGGGGCAATGCAGGTTTGTCCGGCGTTGAGCATTTTCCCCCAGATGATCTTTCGGGCGGCGATGGCCACTTCACTGTTTTTCATTACGATGGCCGGGCTTTTGCCCCCCAATTCGAGAATGACCGGGGTTAAGTTGGGAGCCGCTTTCGCCAGGATGGTCCGGGCCGTGGCGGTGCCTCCGGTAAAGAAAATCAAATCATAGGTTTCTTCCAGGACTTCCTCATTGGACGTATTCTGGAGGTCCACATAATAAACATGGTCTTCCCGGAAGCTCTCCTTGATGATTTTCCCGATGACTTCGTTCACATGGGGGGTCAGGGAGGATGATTTGCAGATCACCGTGTTGCCGGCACTGACGGCGGCCATCAGGGGCTCGAAGAGAAGAAGGATCGGATAGTTGAAGGGCACCATGATCAACACCGTGCCCAGGGGCTCCCTTTTAATCACGCCCCTGGAAAAGGGGTTGGTCATGGTCCTCTTCACCGTCTCATCCTTCATCCAACCCGGCAGGGCTTTTAAGGTGTGATCAATGGAGTTTTTCGTATTGCCGACTTCAGTCATGTAGCCTTCGAAGGTGCTTCTTCCCAGGTCTTTGCCCAGGGCAGCGGTCAACTCGTCCCCATGACGGGTGATGGAATTTTTCAGGCGCTTTAAGGCCCCTGCTCTGGTTTCATACCGTTTCGTCGCCCCGGTGGAAAAATACCGCCGCTGCCCGATTACTGCATCTTTTAGATTCATCAGTTGGTTCCTCCTGAAAAAATTGGCCCTGCCTAAGCAGGGCCGTGGCTCGGCTTATCCAGCCGGACCGATTAACGCATCAATTTATTTGTCTGCCTCATCCTCGAAAATGGTGTAGTCTTCCTCCCCTTCAAACAGGAGCTCATCGATCAAGTCGGCTTTTTCATCCTTGATGAATTCATCATCCAATTCATCCTCCAGGAGGATGGCGACGGAGCTTCTCATGAGCATATCTTCAAACATGATCAGGGCATCGTCCGTGACGGACTTGTTGATGAACAGCTTGCCCGAATAGGTCTCCCCTGGTTTGATGATCCGCTGCTCCAGGGTGGTGCCGTCTTCATGGAAGGGAGTCGGGACAGTCTGCCGTTTTTTGGAGTTGTAGCGCTGAATGAGCATGGGGCTGAAGAAATAATCCTTGTTGCCCTTGTTGTGGATTGTCACATTGTACTCTTCCACATAGGTCAATTCCGGTTCTTCCAGTTTTTCCCGGTCACGTTTCATGGTCTCCACTTTATCGGTCACCGTGTCCTTGACATGATGAAACTTTTCCTTGAAATCCTCCAATTTTTCCTGGGCCTTCTGCTTCAGTTCTTCCCCTTTTTGGACAAGAACGGATTCATCCTCTTCCCATTCGATATCATCCTTGAAATCCTCAAAGCCGTCTTTCAGGTCCTCGACTTTTTCCTCGACGATTTCTGCGCCCTTTTCAATCAGGTCATCCACGGGCTCATTCCCATCGGATTCCATCTTGTTTTCGATGATGTCCGACACATTGTCCTTCACTTCTTCAATTTTTTCTTCCACTGTGTCCTTGACTTCATCCACTGTCTCCGCCAGATTTTCCTGCAGATCCCCGGCTTTGTCCGCCAGGTCTTCCTGGACGTCCTCCGCCTGGTCGGCCACCTCGTCGAACTTATCCTTCAGCTCTTCGGATTTTTCCTTGGCGGCGGCTCTGGCTTCCTGGGCTTTCTTTTCCAGATTGTCCTTCAGCTCCCCGGCCTTTTCTCCAACCGTTGCCGAAAGTTCCTTCGCCTTGATCCCGGCGGCTTTTGCGATCTCTTTGTCGATGGGGGCGATGTTAACCACGATATCTTCGCCAAGGAGGGCATTTTTGCCGATGTTGTAAACTTTGCCGGGCCGGACGTTCATCACGTGCTGCTCTTCGGCTTTGGCAGTGCTTAGATCCTCCCCGTTCAATTCATTCCATTTCTTCATTTTTTCCGAGAATTCTGCCTTGATCTGCTCATCCTTAGCTTTTTTCTTCTGATAGAGAGCGTATGCTCCGGCGGCGGCGGCGGTAGCCAGAGCCACTCCTGCGATTTTTTTGCCTGTATTGCTCTTTGCCACTGTGATCCCTTCCTTCCCACTGTTGATTACGCCAGATGCCTTTTCAGTTTTTTCCGATGCAAAGTCCACGATTTCCTCAGTTTTAGTTTCAACGGTCTTGTCGGCTTTTTTAAACAATCCGGCTGCATCATGCTTCAACTCATCTGCCTTGGTTCCGGCGGTTTTTTTCAATTCTTCCGCCTTGACACCTGCAGTTTTTTTCAGTTCTTCCGCCTTGGTCCCGGCGGTTTTTTTCAATTCCTCGGCTTTTTCTCCCGCCGACTTTTTCAGTTCTTCCGCTTTGCCTTCGGCTTCACTGAGCAATTCACTGGCCTTTTCACCAACCGTCTCAGTTTTCTTGCCGGCCTCCTTGATCATATCGGAAACGAATTCCTTGCCTTTTTCAAACAGGTCCTGAGCCGTTTCAACCGTCTTATCCAAACCTTCCCTGGCAGCCGGGATCACCTTATCGTTGATCGCGTCCTGCGTCTTTTTTACAAAGTCCTCATTTTTCATTCAGATTCCCTCCTGGATGTAAAAATTGTTTTTGGTTCTATTTCAGTTTCAGTCTAATGTCTACTATTAACTTAATTATAGCTTTTACAACTCTAATTATAGCCTGTATTCCTTAACATTTATTAATTTAATCAATTTGTTTACTAAGAATTTTAATTTTAGCTTATTCCCTCCCTCCTTCGGGTACTTCGCTATCAAACCGGACGAAATCCATCGGGTGATCCGCCAATAATTTTTACGGATCCCCCACCGGTTATTATATAATGATCTTAGAAGCTGCTTTTTGCCGGCCCCAGTTCCCCATAGCCTTACTATAGGTTTTCTGGATTAGGGGGAGGTTAAAAGTCGGATATGACCGAAAATAATCAAGGGTATTGGTGAAATGCCAATGACAGATTGCCAAAGACAGACTGCCAACGATCAATTCCTGCAGCCCTGCAGAAAATCATGAAGGGAGCGTCCTATGAAACCGATCTATATCCTTTTGATCATCGTCTTGCTGGTCATTTTCATGATCGCCATCCTGGTCAACCAAATCGCCAATATGATCATTTACCCAGAACGGCTGACCTATGAACGGATCGCCATGGAAATGGCCAAGCGCCTCAAATATTCCGATGCTGAGGTGGCAGAACTGCTGGCCATACCCTACGAGGAATTTACCCTCCAATCCAATTATGGTTACCCCATCGTCGGCCGGATCTTTGACTTTAAGGGGGAAAATAATATCATCCTCCTGCACCGTGAGTCCAGAAACCTCATCGCCTCCTATAAATTCCTCAGGATGTACCGGGATCTGGGCTTCAACGTGGTCATGTTCGACGCCCGCTACCACGGAAAATCCGGCGGCAGCAACTACACTTATGGATACTTTGAACGCTGGGATCTGAAGCTGGTCACCGATCACGTCTTGGAAAAACTGGGTGATGTGGGGATGCTGGGCTTCCACGGAGAATCCGGCGGAGCCGCCACCGCCCTATTGACCCTGTCCGTGGATCCACGGGTGGATTTTGCCATTGCCGACTCCTCCTTTACGGATTTATTGGAAGTTATGCGTAACCTGGAGGAAAATTTCCTCCATACCAAGTCCAAGAAGCTATTGATGGTCATCGACCAGGTCGTTAAACGCAAAGCCGGCTATTCTTTGGAAAATGTGTCCCCCTTAACGGAGATCCAGGCCATGGAGATCCCGGTCTTGTTCATCCACTCCCAGGCTGACCAGATCGTCCCCAACAAGATGAGCAAGACCCTGAAGAGCTTTAAATCCGGCTACAATGATATTTATATCGCCAAGGATGCCCCCCATCTCATGGGTTACTATCTCCATACCGCCGAATACGAAGCCAAGGTCCGGGATTTTGTGAAGCATTTGAACGATCACTACAAAAAGTATGGCAAAACCTTCCAGTAGATAGCACTCAAGTGACTACACCCTATCCGCGGTTCGCAAAACTATTCATTCCTCCCCCAGCCATAGCCCAAAGGGCCGATTTCCTCCAGCCGCACCTCGCTGCTTTCGGCCGATTGCTTGATTCCACGGACCGATTGAACGTTTCCCTGGGCTGATTGGCCGATTCCCTGGGCCGATTCCACCTGTTGGTGAGGGAGGCAGGAATATAGCCCAAGATCCCGGTTTACATTCGAACAATTGTTCTATATACTAACAGTGTATAGAACTTTTTTATTGGGCCGTTTATTTTTCTGACATTTATTTGGACTGGACTTATATTTGGACTTGTATATTTGGACTTGTATTTGGACATTTTAATCAGCAGCATGAGATCCCGGGAATGATCCGGGAGAAAGGAAAACCCAATGACCGGGCAGGCGGCTCATTGGATCAGGTGAAGCTATGGAAAAGATTTTGTTTCATGTGGATGTGAATTCAGCATTTTTGGCCTGGAATGCCGTGTGGGATCTCCAGCACGGGGGGACGGAAGACATTCGCCTGATCCCCGCCATCGTGGGGGGCGACCCGGAGAATCGGCACGGCATCGTCCTGGCTAAATCCACACCGGCCAAACGCTATGGCATCGTCACGGGAGAAACCCTGTTTTCTGCCCTGTCCAAGTGTCCCCAATTGAAGATCGTCCCCCCCAGGTATTCCATCTACATGAAGGCCAGCAACGCCATGGTGGAGATCCTTGAGCAGTATTCCCCCATTCTGGAACGGTACTCCATCGACGAATGCTTCCTGGATATGGGGCAGATCAGCCGAAGGGAAGCTTTGAACCTGGCGGGGCTAATCAAGGCGGAAATCTCCGGAAAACTTGGTTTCACCGTCAATGTGGGCATCGGCACCAATAAGCTCTGCGCCAAAATGGCCTCGGATTTTCAAAAACCCGACCGGATCCATACCCTGTATCCGGAGGAAGTACCGACCAAACTGTGGCCTCTCCCCGTGGGGGAATTGTTCATGGTGGGTCCCAGGACGGCTGCCAAACTGATGGGGATGAACATCAAAACCATCGGGGAGCTGGCCAATGCCGATCCGGGATTCATCCTGGACCGGTTCATGAAATTTGGGATGATGATCCACTGCTACGCCAACGGGATCGATTCCTCCCAGGTACACCAGGACGGCAGCGTCCCGGTGAAGGGCATGGGCAACTCCACTACCCTCCCCTATGACTTGACCGACCGGGCCAGCTGTCATAAAACCATTCTTTCCCTCCTGGAGACGTTGGTGCCCAGGCTGCGTGAGGGCGGCTTTTTAACCGGCTGTCTGTCCGTCCACTACACCTCGGCGGATTTCACAACGAAGCGCCGCCAGCGCCGGATCAACCACCCCACGGACTCCATGGGAATGGCCACTGAGATCTGCACCGCCCTGTTCGACGAGATCTGGCAGGGTGAGCCGGTGCGGAAGATCGGGGCGGCCTTTTCCATGCTGACCAGTGATCAGGCAGTGCAATTATCCATGCTGGATTATGAAGCCGCCCAAAAAAATGAACGGCTGGATCAGGTCATTGCGGGGATCCGCCAGCGCTTTGGCGACGATTCCCTCCTCCGGGCGACTTTTGTGGCCTCCTCCATCAAATCCTTCGCCGGGGGTGTGGATGACAAGGACTATGTGTTCATGAACAGTAATTTATAAAGGAGCAATGCAATGGACGTTTATCTTCAACCCATCGAGGTGGTTGTCAGCTTTACCAGGGAGGGAAAGATCTGCCCGGTCCGCTTCCGGATGATCGATGACAGCGCCGGTTATGAAACGATTTATGTGAAAAATGTCACCCGCCGCCGCCAGGAGAAGGCCGGCAAGGACTTTGTGGACATCTACACCTGCAGCGGGGTCATCGCCAGCACCGAACGGATCTTTGAGCTTAAATTTGAGAACCGGTCGGGGGAATGGACCCTCTACCGAATGTAAAGAACCCGGCAGATGCCGGGTTCTTTCTGCTCTATTCGGCTGGAACGGCCGTAGTAGCGGGATCCCCCGTACCAACCAAGTAGAGGGTGTTGACGGTTCGATATTCGTCCTCGTGGTAAAGCTCATTGGAGACCAATGCGCCATCCTTGTAGGTCTGCCGGTAAACCCGGACCTTATAGCCGTCATAGGGGCTCCGGACAAGCTTTTTATAGCCCCTGGGCAGGTTGGGGTCTTCCTGGGTTTCCGTGATTGCCGGAGTATGCTCGTAGATGTCCTGGGTAAAGGTGTAGCTGTAGCCGTTCAACAGACCGGCTTTGCCCCAGATCGTAAAGGTCAGATCCCCGCCGGAACCCTGGGCGGTAATAAAAATCGGCGTATCGAAGGGATTCACAAACTTCAAATCAGAGTATGGGTCATAAACCATGGCATCCATGCCATAGGGCAGGTAGCCCACCACCATACCGTGGGCATTGCGTTCCACGGGGGTGATCCCGGCATAGATCAGGGCATTGTACATGGTGGAGGAAACCTGGCAGGCTCCGCCGCCGGGCTCCTGGACGAGCTGACCGTTAAGATACACGCCGGCGTCCCAGAAATCCCGCTCTTTGGTGGTGGGTCCCAACGTGGCATTGAAGGAATAGGTCTGTCCGGGCATGACCAGGCTGCCGTTCAACAGGGCGGCACTGAGTTCCACATTGTGATAGCGGCCTGCGGGTGACCAGGAGTAATCCGTGGTGAAACTGGACACCTGGGTAGTGATGGAATCCAGATCACTTTGGCTGATGGGCACCGGGACTTTTTCGATCTGCGCTGCCACCCGCTGGTTGTCCTCGGTTTCAAAGGTAATGGCGGCGGTGAGGTCCTCGATGAATTTGGCTTCATTCAATTGGTCGGCGGTAACCCCATCTTTCAGGGTAACCCGGCCGTCCCTCATTTCAGCCGTCTTGACCAGGGAATTTTGGGCGACGATTTTTCCGATGTCCGCCGCCACCCGGTTCAAGTGATCCCGGTCAAAGGTCAGTTTGGCTGGCAGGTCCTTGGGCAGGGAGTTTTTCGCATAGATCAGCCGGATGGACTC
>CAZOTM010000052.1:0-11238 GCA_964582675.1 uncultured Clostridiaceae bacterium | reverse complement strand
CTGACCACCTGGGTAGCTCAGGTGTTTGACAAAGCCAACGACGAGGAATATGTCCGGGAAATGGAAAAGCTCATGAAGGTGACCGATGAGCCCTATGCTCCCTGGTACATCCAGGAATATACCACCAAGTCTGAAACCACCACCGAGGTCTTGAAAAAGGTGATCTCCATCCTGGATAAAAAACTGGATGAATTGGAAAATGCTCCGGAACTGACGCCCCTGGACAAGGACGGTAGTTTTACAGGGGACACCCGGGGGATCCTCAATGAAATCGACATGTCCAAGGACGTATCGGATCAGGATTATTCACTCCGGCTGAAAGACCTGCAGCAAAAGATGCGGGAGGTCCAGTATGCTCTTTACACCGAGCGGATCCCCATGATATTGGTGTTTGAAGGCTGGGATGCGGCGGGAAAAGGCGGCAGCATCCAACGGATCATCGCCAAGCTGGACCCCACCAACTATACGGTCAATACGACCTCAGCCCCCAATTCCATTGAATTCAACCACCACTATTTATGGCGGTTTGCCAAAGAGCTGCCCAAGACCGGCCACATCGCCATCTGGGATCGGAGCTGGTATGGCCGGGTTATGGTGGAGCGGGTGGAAGGCTTTGCCACCAACCAGGAATGGTCCAGGGCCTATTATGAGATCAACGATTTTGAGAAGTTGATGACCAATTATGGAGCCATTGTCCTGAAATTCTTCGTCAATATCGATAAGGACACCCAGCTGGCCAGATTTACGGCCCGGCAGAAGAATCCTGCCAAAAGCTGGAAGATCACGGATGAGGATTGGCGAAACCGGGACAAATGGGATAAGTACACCGAAGCCATCCACGATATGGTTGAAAAGACCAGCACCAAGGCTGCTCCCTGGATCATGGTGGAAGGCAATTCCAAAAAATATGCCCGGCTGAAAATTCTCCAAACCATCATCGCGGAAGCGGATAAGCGGCTGAAGCTGATCAATTACTCAGGAACCGGAGAGATCGGCCAGACCCTCCCTAAACCCAAAGACCCGGGCAAAAGCTGACTTTCAGCCGGCAATAAAACGACGGGTTAAAAACGACAGGCTAAAAACGACAAACCTACGGGCAAGCAAAAAAGGTACGATGGTCGTACCTTTTTTTCTTGCCTGATTACTGGTCCCTGATTCGTGATCTATAATCCTGACCTTATTAGCCTGGTAGTATGTTTGATTAATCGGTGACGACTTCCAGAGACAAATGGAACACCCGTTTGAAGTGAGTCAGGTAGTATTCCAGCTGCTCGGCCATGAACATGGGGTCGGAGGCGGTTTTTACGTGAATGACGAAGCGGTTTTTGACGATTTTGGCATCAGTGATGGCAATATCATCCACGGCACCATAAACGATGGCTTTGACCACCATGATGATGAGGCCGATTTTTTCGATGATCCGGATGTCCTTTTGGTCCAGGATCTGCTTGTTCAGGTATTCTTTTAAGATATCATCCGAATTGAACAAGGTGGCGGCGGAGGCGGCAATCAAAATTTGCTTCTGGGAAAGTCCGTGGATCGGCGCATTCAGGATACTGTAAAAGGTATTTCGATCCCGCTGGTAAAAATTGATGTTTTTGCCGATGTCATTTAAGTATGCCGCAGTTTTCAGCTCCTTGTGATGGAGGCGCATATTCCGGTCATTGGTGGTCAGGGCATCGAAGAGAATCTCCGACAGCTCGTAGACCTTTTCCCCGTCGTATTCTTCGCTCATGTGCTGGTGGATGATGTTCCGGAGGGAATATTGGAGGACGTCGGGCACAAATTTCTTGTTGCCGAAAAGATGCTCGAAGAGGAGCCCGTCCCGGACACCTGCACCGGACACGAAGACCTTTTGGCTGTGGAGGTATTCGGCCAGACATTCCACCAGAATCGTAGAGCCGATGAAGATATCTTCCCGGTCCCGGGGAAGGCCCCTGACCCGGTTTTTACCGGTCATCAGGTAATTTTTCACATCCTCCCGGATCAATGAGATATCCGAAGTTTCCATGCTGTAATTATGGGCGATGAATTGTTCCTGGCCTTTGCGGATCCGGTCGATCTTGCCCAGGGTCCGTACGGAACCGCCGATGCCGATGAGGTTCATGCCGGCGGCATTTTTCAGCCAGGGGATCATGGACAGTCGATCCATGATGAAAACCTTCAGGCTGGCGATTTTCTCCTCCGTCAGATTATTATTCAGTTCAAACATCTCCGTTAAGGGAATGGATCCCAGACGGGTGGAAATGGAATCCTTCAGGTAGCGGTTTTGGATGTGGACCAGCTCCGTGGAGGAGCCGCCGATATCAAAGATCAGGGCGTTTTTGATATCCATGGTGTTCACACAGCCGAAATAGTCGTAAAAGGCTTCCTCCAGGCCGGACAAGACCCGAACGTCTTTGGCCAGGGCCTTCCTGGCCCTGGTCAGGAAGGCTTCCTGATTTTTGGCTTTCCGAACGGCTTCCGTGGCCACCACAATGGCTTCTTCGACTTGATGTTTCTTCATGAACCCGGCAAAATGTTCCAGGACTTTAATACCGTAATCAATCCTGGCTTCCGACAGGTAGCCATCCGGTGTCATATCCTGGCCCAATCTGGCCGAATGCTTGATTTGGTCGATGATGCTATAGGAGTCATCCTCCACATCGACGATGACCAGACGGACCGAGTTCGAGCCAATATCTATAATTCCAATTTTCATGCGCATCTCCCGTGGGTTTGGGGGTGTAAACAGCTGCCCAAACCCTATTATTATATTCATTATAAAATAAATAACGGCCAATGGTCATTTATATTTATTTAATGTTACCGCAATTAACTGATTCTTAACAAATAATCAGCCGGTATTTGTTAGAATGAAGTAATAGTAACGGAGCAAAGCGGGATTAATTTACCTATTTATTTATGAAAACGGGGTTTCTGATGACAGAATTAGTTTTAAACAGTTCGAATTTTATAAATCGTGAACTTTCATTTCTCGAATTCAACGATCGGGTGCTTGAGGAAGCCAGAGACTTGAATAATCCCTTATTCGAGCGCATCAAATTTGCCTCCATCGTCACCAGCAATCTGGATGAATTCTATATGATCCGCTACGGCTCTTTGTCCGACCAGATCGCTGCCGGGCTGGATAAAACCGATCCTTCCGGCCGGACGCCCATGGAGCAGTGCAAGGCCATCGATCAGCGGACCAGGCTCCTCCAGGACGATCTCTACCGGACGTATAACGATGAGTTGCGGCCGGAATTGGAAAAGCAAAATTTCAAAATCATCGCCATTGAGGATCGCTCGGATAAACAAACCCAATATTTGAATCAGCTCTATGAAGAGAGCATTTTCCCGGTCTTAACCCCCATGGTCATCGATTCATCCCGGCCATTTCCCCTGATCATGAACAATACGTTGAATATTGCCCTTCTGCTCCAGGATTCCGACGGCCGGGAATATCTGGGGACCGTCCAGGTGCCATCCGTCCTGGACCGGTTTTACACCATTCCCGATGAAAAAGGGCGATCCATCGTCCTTCTGGAGGACGTCATCAAGCTGAACATTTCCAGTTTATTCGACGCCTACGACATCCTGGATGTGTCCTGCTACCGGGTCACCCGAAATGCCGACTTGGAGTATGACGAGGACGATGCCCAGGATCTGTTGATGGTCATCAAGGAAACTTTGAAGCAAAGGAAATGGGGCAGGGCCATCAAGCTGGAAGTGGATCCCAAGATCTCCGACTCTCTCCTGGAGTTTCTCATCGACCGGTTTGAGATCACCAGTGACAATGTGTTCCGCCTGAACGGCCCCCTGGATCTGACGTTCCTGTCCAAAATCGCTTCCATTCCAGGCTATGAGACCATGAAGTTCCCCAAAATCAACGCCCATCCGGTGCCGGAATTGTCCTTCAACCCCGATATCTTTGCCGCCATCTCCAAGCGTGCTGTCCTGATCCACCACCCCTACGAATCTTTTGAATCCGTGGTCAACCTGGTGGAAACGGCCGCCAAGGATCCCAATGTCCTGGCCATCAAAATGACCCTCTACCGGGTTTCCGGAAAATCGCCCATCGTGGAAGCCCTGGCCCTGGCAGCCGACAATGGCAAGCAGGTGACCGCCCTGGTGGAATTGAAGGCCAGATTCGATGAGCAAAACAACATCAACTGGGCTCTGCGGCTGGAAAAAACCGGCTGCCATGTCATCTATGGATTATTGGGGCTAAAGACCCACGCCAAGGCCATCCTCATCACCCGGCGGGAAAACAACCGCATGAAGCGCTACGTCCACGTGGGAACCGGCAACTACAATGATGTGACGGCCACACTCTACTCCGATATCGGACTGATGACCACGGATGCAGCCATCGGGGAGGATATCACCAGCATGTTCAACCGCCTGTCCGGGCAGACCAAGATCAAAGAGCTTAAAAAAGTTTCCCTGGCCCCGGACTACATGCGGGATAAATTCAATCAGCTGATCCGTTTTGAAGCCGCCATGGCCAAGGACGGCAAAAAAGGCAAAATCGTTGCCAAACTGAACTCCCTGGTGGATAAAGAGATCATTCTGGAATTATACAAAGCCTCCATGGCCGGAGTGGAGATCGATCTGATTATCCGCGGGATCTGCTGCCTGCGGCCCGGGGTCAAGGGTTTGTCAGAAAATATCACCGTCCGCTCCATCGTCGGCCGATTTCTGGAGCACCCCAGGATCTTCTATTTTTATGCCGGCGGGGAAGAAAAGGTGTTTATTTCCTCAGCCGACTGGATGGAGAGGAATTTGAACAAGCGCATCGAACTGTTGGTACCGGTGGATGAAAAAAAATGTAAAGAAAAAGTAAAAGAAGTCCTCAGGATCTCCAGAAGTGATAATATGAAAGCCAGAGAGCTCATGTCCGACGGAAAGTACAAGCGAGTGGAAATCCTGGGAGACGCTGTGAACAGTCAGGAATCATTCATTGAAATATCTCAGAAAAGGTACGAGAAGTACAAGAAAAAAGCCATTCGGGAGGGATTACATAATGAAGATTAGTTTGTGCAAAAACAATAAAGGCAGAAAAAAAACCCAGGACTTTCTGGAGAGAAACTTAAGAAAGGTGAAAATCGAAGAGAAAGACTGCATCCACATGTGCTCTGACTGCAAGAAAAAAATTGTCGCCATCGTCGACGGCAAAGAGCTAACCGCCAAAGATGATTACGAATTGCTCAAGGAAATCAAGAAGATCCTCAAGAAAACGGATAAGCTGGATCTCCTGGCTGAAGAAATCAAGACAGAAATCAAAGTCAAAGCCGACAAGGCCAAGGCTGACAAAGACAAGTCCGACAAGGACAAAACCGACAAAAAGAAGGCCGGCAAGAAGCGGAAGTCCTCGAAGAAAGCCAAGGCCGCCCATGAGGATGACCAGGCCGATGAAGAAGTTGAAGATGTAGCCAGCGATGACGTCTTCGAGGTGACCTATGATGAGGATCAAGCGGCGGAACTCTTTGAGGATCAAGCGGCCGAACTCCCTGAGGATCCATCTGAAATCAAGGCTCAGGTCAAGGGGGATGAATTGATCCTTACCCTGCCCAATGAAACCTATTCCCTGGATAATCTGAAAATCACCGTTAATTTCGGCTCCTTCGGGACCAGTGACAGTACCTATGAAGTAGTTCGGCTGGAGGATGGGCAAACCAGGCAGACGGAGCAGGGCTGGGAAAAACAAACGGAAGTGGATTCCAGTTTACGGTTTTCCCAGCCGCAATTGGAAATTGAGAAAACCAAACCAGACGCTGAGACTGAGTCAGGTGAAAGCGAACCAGGCGAGCTGGAGGAAACCGACTTTAAAGAAAGTTCCGAATAAAACTGTTTGCGGGAAGTTGCCGTCTGGCAGGTCTGTTGAAAATACCGTCGGATACCATGTCTTAAAAAATCACGGATGAAATACGGTGGGGTCGGCGGATTCCTCGGAAACCCAAACCTCCTCCTTTGATCTGGGGACGATCCATTGGGATCGTCGATACGTCAAAGGGGGAGGTCTGTTTATTCCCCGGGATCGCTGAGGGGTGAGGCAGGCACAGCACACTTACAGGATGCCATGAGCTCTGACCATGAGCTCTGACCATGAGCTCTGACCATGAACACAGACCATTAAGCCATTAAGTCTTAGTAAAAGGTTATTGTCAGCTGCCAGGCTTTTCTATGATATACTAAATGGTGGGAGAGACGGTCCTTGATTTTTGAACTCAGCGGGCTTGGTATGGCTGAGCATCGATCAAATGGGGAGTTGGCTTTCGCCAAGAAAAAACTGAAAGGGCTCAGTTCCCGAGTTTTGCCGGACAACCACAGGATACGGCCAAATGGGAGGATCTGACAGAGCATAACATGGATTACGTTGTTCTAGATTTGGAATTCAATAATATGCAGGGACTTTACGATAATATGTCTGACTACATGTCCAGGGAAAACCGCAATATGCGCTACCTGTACCCGAATGAAATCATTCAGATCGGTGCCGTCAAAGTCAGTGAATCCTTTGAAGTATTGGATGAATTAAATATTTTTGTTAAAAACAGCTTTTATAAAAACCTGAATCCGGCCATTGCCGAGATGACCGGGATCGACCAGGGGATGATCGATTCGGGCCGGCCCTATCCGGAAGCGGTTGGTGAACTGGTGGAGTTCGGCAAGGATTCTATCATCATCACCTGGGGGATCTCTGACATCTATGAACTGATTCGCAACTGTCACATGCATGCCATGCCCATTACCATTGTGGGGAAAAGATATTTGGACCTGCAAGCCTATTTGGGAGATTTGATGGGGGAGAATAAAATCCCCAGCCTGAAAAATGCCATGCTGGCCTTTGGTTTAGGTCACGATGAGGATAAATTCCACGACGGCTTGTATGATTCCATCTGCACGGCGGAGGTTTTAAGGGAAGTCGTTCAAAAGTACGGTCCCTTAGACGGCCTGAAAAACTGCAAAATTCTGTTCACCTCTGAAAGTATCTATATCACCAACATCAAGGTGAAGGATATTCCCGATAAGGAAGTCACCGTAGACTGCCCCCTGTGTACCAGTCAGGTCTCCTATGATCTGTCCATGTCCAACGAACACGGCAAGATCCGCTCCATGTACCACTGCCAAGCCTGCCGCTCCTATTTTTTTGAGGATATCTCGGTAAAGGAAAACATGATGGGAGAACGGAAATATTTTAAGAAAATCAAAAAGATCCCCAAAGATTATTTTGATTTTTTAAGCCGGCAGCGGCAAAGCGCCCGAAAGTACTAGGTTTTCTGGGGTATCCATCCAGAGCGCATTTGACACCACTGCAAACCAGCGTTGTCATGAAAAACCTTAGAATCCGCCAGGAAAAACCAAAGAAATTCCAAAGAAAAATGCCGAAGAAAAATAAATAATTAACTATCAAAGACCGGCCATTACGTGTTATAATGAAACATCATTGCAATGGAGAAACTAAATGAATATCATGTTTTTCCTCACTCCCAAAAGTGAGACGATTTACGAACAGCTTCATTCAAGCATGAGACAAGCCGCCGAGCGCATGGATTACCACCATTTGTCGGCGATCCCCATTATCGATGACCTTGGCGTATACATCGGAACCCTGACCGAAGGGGATCTTTTAAGGAAATTAAAAGAGACACCGACATTAAGTTTTGAGAATACTTCCAAAATCAGCATTGCGGATATACCCAGAAAAGTAGTCCACAAGACAGCTCCGGTGGGCATGGACATCGAGAATATAATAGAACTGGCCAGAACACAGAACTTTGTGCCTGTCACTGATGATGAAGGGATCTTTATCGGCATCATCAAACGCAGCGACATCATCGACTTCTGCTACAAAACAATGATTAATAAACCCTGACGGGTTATTTAATAACAGGCTGAGGATCACCTTCAGCTTTATTTATCGAAAGATATATGATTAAGGCACTGTCAAGAAGTGGCAGAGCCCAGGAGGGAACAAAATGTACGAAAACGAAAACATGAACACATCAGAGGAAATCATTTCATCTGAAACCCCAGCGGTCGAAGCAGTCACTGCTTTGGAAGCTGAACCTGTTGCGGAGGCAGCAAAGGAAGAAATTGCAGCGGAAGTTGCTGCACCCGTAGCTGAGGAAGCGCAGGAAATGTCAATGGAAGAGGGCATGGAAGAGCTAACATTGATGAACATTAAGCCCGGCGACGTATTGACTGGCAAGGTAATCAAGGTTACTGCCGAGGAAGTGTTCGTGAACATTAATTATATGTCCGACGGCATCGTCCCCAAGAACGAATTCTCTACCAATGCAGCCGATGATTTGACAGCACTGGTTAAAGAAGGGGATGAAATCAAGGTTGTTGTCCTTAAGAAGGCTGACGGGGAAGGCAATGTCCTGCTATCCAAGAGGAAAGCAGAATTAGAGGAAGCCGTCATTAAGGTCGAAACAGCTTTGGCTGAAGGCACTCCTGTGCTTTGTAAAGTCAAGGAAGCCGTCAAGGGCGGTTTAAGAATGGAAGTTCTTGGACTCCAGGGCTTTATGCCGGCATCTTTGGTATCAGATACCTATATCCCTGATCTTTCGGTAATGACCGGCAAAGAAATGGAATGTAAGGTCATCGAGTTTGACCGGGCCAAGAAGCGAGCCGTTGTTTCCAGAAAAGAACTGGTGATGGCTGAAAAAGTTGAGAAAAAAGCCGAGCTCCTTACCAAATTGACCAAGGGTTCCGAAGTCAATGGCAAGGTCATCAAGATCATGAATTACGGCGCCTTTATTGATATCGGCGGCGTAGAGGGCTTAGCCCACATCTCCGACCTGTCATGGGGAAGAATCAAGCATCCCACAGATGTTATCCAGGAAGGCCAGGATGTCAAAGTCCTGATTCAGGAAATCAACGTTCAGTCCGGCAAGATCAGCCTGTCCTTGAAGACCTCGGCCAATGATCCCTGGAAAAATATCGAAAAATACCAGGTTGGCCAGACCTACCCTGGAAAAATCATGAACATCATCAAATCCGGCGCCTTTGTTGAATTGGAGCCAGGCTTGGAAGGCTACCTGCATATTTCCGAATTGACCAACGGTCAAGTGGAAAATGTGGAGGATATTGTTTCCAGAGGCCAGGATGTCAACGTCCGGATCAAGGATATCAACACGGAAACCAAGAAGCTGTCCCTGTCCATGAGAGAAGGCGGCCAGGAAAGAGAAAGACCGGCCAGGTTCAACCGGTTTGAAAAGCCGGAAGGTTTTGAACAGAAGGATCGTCCCCAGAAGAGAGAGAAGTCGGACCGGACTGACCGGCCTTCCAGAGGATCCAACCGCGGCGCCAGAAGAGACAACATTGACAGAGGCTATCAGGACAAAGCAGATAATCTGACCATCGGAGATCTGTTCGGCGATCTGAAGGCTAAAATGAACTTCGGTGATGACGAGGAATAATGGCTATGGGTGTTTTATCAGGAATAAATAACGAGAGGTTTTTCGATTACTTTGAGGATCTTACGAAGATCCCCAGAGGATCAGGCAATGAACAGCGGGTAAGTGATTACCTGGTAAAATTTGCCGCATCTCACGGGTTTGAATACATCCGTGATGAAATGAACAATGTCATAATTTATAAAAACGGTACTCCGGGCTATGAAAATTCGGACACCGTGATTCTGCAAGGCCATATGGATATGGTCAACGAGAAAAATAATGATAAAGTTCATAACTTCGAGACGGATCCTTTGACCCTGAAAGTCGATGGAGACTATATTTATGCTGATGGGACAACTTTAGGTGCAGATAACGGTATTGCCGTGGCGTTCGCCATGGCAATTCTGCATTCTGAAGATATTCCCCATCCGCCCCTTGAAGTTTTGATCACCACTCAGGAAGAGGTCGGCTTGATCGGTGCAGTGGCCTTGCAGCCAGGTCTGCTGAAAGGTACCCGGCTGATCAACATCGACTCGGAAGAAGAGGGCGTCCTCATTGCCGGCTGCGCCGGCGGAGCCAGGGTGGATCACCGCCTGCCCGTCCAATATGAACCAGCCCTGGGCAGTCAGGTTAAAATAACCCTGACCGGCCTGACCGGCGGCCATTCCGGCATGGATATCCACAAGCTCAAGGGCAATTCCATCAAGCTGTTGGGAAGAGTGCTCTATGAAGTGTCCAAACAATACCCCATTAACATTGTCACCTTGTCCGGCGGCTCCAAAAACAACGCCATCCCCCGGGAATCCCAGGCAGTCCTGTCCATCAACCCAGCGGATAAAACCGCCATTGAGAACCTCATCGGCCATATTGCCGCTGAAATCAGAAACGAGATCAATCCCTTAGACGGCAAGCTGACCATCACCTGCCGCTTCACGGATCAAGCCGATGAGCAGATGGATTTGCAATCCACGGCCCGCCTCCTCCGGTTTTTGATCATGATGCCATCCGGCGTGGTATCCATGAGCCCGGATATCCCGGGGCTGGTCATGACCTCCAATAATCTGGGCGTCATGACGACTGAGGGGGGACATGTCCTGTTCCAAAGTGCCCCCAGATCTTCCTCCAAATCCTCCAAGCAGAACCTCTTGGACTATTTGGAAGTGGTGGCCAGAACCTTTGGCGCTGCCTTTGCCATCACTTCGCAATACCCCCAGTGGGAATATCAGAAAGACTCGGATCTGCGCCTTAAGGCAGCCAGGGTCTACCAGGCCCTAACCGGCAGGGAAATGGCTGTCAGAGTCCTCCACGCCGGCTTAGAGTGCGGCATTTTGACGGAAAAGACCGTCAATTGCGATATGATCTCCATCGGACCAAACCTCTACGATGTGCACACCCCCAATGAGCATGTTTCCATTTCCTCTGCCGAGCGGACCTTTCGATTCTTAAAACAGCTGCTGGGAGAACTTAAATAGCCCTCAGCCTTCAAGCCCTCAGCCTTCAAACCCTCAGCCTTCTGGCTGCCTGCAGGCAGCCGATGGAATGAACGGGCCTGGCAGATACAATCTACGGTCAGATCACAGATTTTCGGATGAAAGGAGTCTATTTTGAAGAATTTTATTGATCCCCGGCAGTTGCCGGAACTGAATCAACCCATATTGATCGATGTCCGGACGGATCCCGCCGCTTATGGCGCCTCCCACATAGCCGGAGCTTATTACCTCCATTTGGAAAAAGACCTGTCCGGGGTGGTGGATGAATTTTCCGGGAACCATCCTCTGCCGGAAATAGAAGATTTCAAGAAAAAACTGGAAGCTATGGGCGGGCGGAACGACTCAGTCTTTGTGAT
>CAZOTM010000051.1:6955-11371 GCA_964582675.1 uncultured Clostridiaceae bacterium | reverse complement strand
GGAGTGTACGTTTTTCGTTTATTCATCATGTTACCATTGTATCTTAAGTTTAAGATTTAGTGTTCAACCTCATGTGCACATTATAAATGGCGTACTTAGATTTCTTTAAAGAACAAAATGGATTCACTCATATGAAAATGAAACGAGCTAGTTTTAACTCATCTAGGATTATTCCGTCTAGACAAAAGGAAAAAATATTTTGGAGAGATAACGGTAGCATTAAGCAACGACTATATTCTGGACATCAATGTCAAGGTGATAATCTGAAATATTATGTCGAGAATCTTAATTCATATAAACCAGATTCGTTGGATGGATATCCATCAGCTATCTATCAAATAAGCAGATATATTTTAAAGAACAAAATTATACTTGATTTTAAACCAATTGCAATATTTCCAACTGCAGAGACTCTACTGCCGCACTATAAACAAACAATTGAAGAAGCTTTTCGGTGTAAGGTATATGACCAGTATGCGTCAAGTGAAGGAGCCCCCTTTATCGTTGGATGCAAAGAGGGAAATTTGCATTATTGTATGGATACGGGGGTTATTGAAGTTGATGCGGATGGGAATATGATTGTAACTTGCTTTGAAACTCATGGGACCCCGTTAATCAGATATAGAATTGGCGATAAAATTAAATTTGCTGAAAATAATAAATGCAAGTGCGGCAGATCATTACCCATCGTTGAAACAATAGAAGGTAGAGGACATGATTATTTAATTTCCAAAACAAAGGGAAATTTTCCGGAACTTTGGATGTCAGTTGTAAGCGCTAAATTCCAAAATAGTGTTAAAGCAATGCAATTTGTGCAAAATAAAATAGATGAAATTATAGTCTTCCTAGAAGTTGATGAAAATTATGATTCTCATTTTAATGAGATAATCATAGATGAGTTAAGATATAGATTTGGAGATGAAATGGTCATTTTCTTGGAAATCGTAGTCATAGAACTTTAAATAGATATCAATGGCCAGAAGAAGATATTATTATCGATGGAACACCTGAATCGACGCAAGGTCATTCTTGTTCGTGAAAAACAGTAATAAATAAAACATCCTGTCCGAATCCAGCCTTCAAGCTAAGATTCGGACAGGATGTTTTTGAGCATTCCGCCGGGATGGATTGGGTTGTCTTTCAACCGGATTGAAAAAGATACGGTTACACTCAATGAGTAAGGAAGATATAAGCTTTGATAGCGACAAGTAGGGGAACATCTTCCTTTTTTTTTACAGTAAAATGCAATAATTCCATTAATACAGAATAAGCATCTATCTATTTGACTGGATCTCAGTCAAGCGGTTTGATGCTTGTTCTTTTTTTCTTTGACTAGAATCCGAGCTTTCAGCATCAGATTTCTTGCGATTCTATACTATTCTAATTAATACGCAATTCTGAAATAGTCAAGATATTCCTTGAACTCAGCCTGTGCCGCAAGGCAGGTATCAGTTAGATAGCCCTTTTCGCTGTTCCACTCAGCCAGACCGTGATAATAAAACATCTTCTTATCGTCGTTGATGATGAACGGTACGATGCCGGCTCTGAGGCATTCCTTGAACATGATAAGCCGTCCGACACGACCGTTGCCATCTTGAAAGGGGTGGATGGACTCAAAGCGCACATGAAAACCGATGATGTCCTCCAGCGTCTTTTCCTTGACCGAATTATACTCGGTCGGCAGCGCGCCCATCGCGGTGGACACTTTCTCAGGCGGCGTGGTATCTCTGCCGCCCACCTCATTGGGCATTCGCTTGTATTCGCCTACGGCAAACCAGTCCAGCCGTGCCTGGCTTGTGCCGCTTTTCAGGGTCAGATTCAGCTCTTTGATGAACTTCTCTGACAGCGCATACTTCGCTTGCGTTATGATCATATCGATGCACTTGAAGTGGTTCGCGGTTTCCACAATGTCATCCACATTCAGAGATTCTCCGGCGACACCGATGGTATTTGTTTCGAAGATATAGCGTGTCTGATCGTGGGTAAGTCGGCTGCCCTCGATGTGGTTGGAATTGTAGGTCAGTTCGATCTGCACCTTATGATAGATGCCGCCGGAAGTTTTCGCGGTTTGCTCCGCTTTCATAATATCCAGCAGTGTTTTCGGCGAAGCCGACCGGGCATTGATCCGGTCAGGCTTCGCGGCGCTCTCCGGGATGTTCCATGTCTTGCCGGTGAGGAATGCACCGGGTATTTTATTCTGGGCGCAGTAGTTACGCACCGTGCGCTCGGACATATTCCATTTTTTGCTGTATCCGCTACCGACAAGTAATTCATCGCCATTCCTCCGTGTCATCCTAGTAAAATCATATCATGTTATCGGCAAGATATCAGTTTTGTCCTCATGGCAATACTGGCGAAACTTGCCGATAACGGCATAAACTCAATTACCGCTTGGTATGATAAGACTGATTTACACCGAGTTACGCATGGCATAGTAACGATGAAATCCCGAGGATCTGCTCTGCAAGCGGATCCTTGGGATTTATTTCGTTATTATCAGTGAAAATATTCTGATTAAAATCAAAAAAAGGTGGATCAGATGCTCACTTTTACTGTAGAGAGCAGAGTGGAATCCTTGAGTCAGGAAATCCAGATCCTTGCTGGAATAACGGATCCCGATCCAGGGGGAACACTGATTAGTGATGCTGTCTTTCCTGTGAAATGTCTCCCTGTTAGTTGAAACGATAGTAGATGTCCGGTGAGCTTGTTCTGAGAGTGGTGGTGGTTGCGAAACGGATAGTCCGGTTCCCGCTCATTGCGGAGTGAGGATCCCCTGGATTGATGCAAACGGATCGGTTGACGCAGCTGTGTAGATACCAGTTGTGCCGGTTTAATCGATGATATCCAGATCCCGGGCTGACTGGACTGGTCCTGTCCAGGATTCGCGGATATTCTCCAGGATCTGAGCTTCGCGTTCCGCTTCAGTGGGCATGTGGCCATTGGCATCCGGCGAAGGCATAAAGAGCTGGTGATAAAGGACCAGGCGTCCGGGCTGAACCAGGGCGGCAATGCGGCCCAAATCCTTACTGGTGGTGTGGACCCGAAGATGGTATTTTTTCCATTTGGGATCCCGAGCCTGGACGCCGGTGGCGGAGATCACTTCGTGGATGAGGATGTCACAGCCGCGCGCCCATTGGATGAGATTTTCATTATAACAGGTATCTCCGGAGATGACGATGACCCGATCCGGTGTGGTAAAGCGATAGCCATAGGCTTCAAACGGGGGATGGTCGACCCGGAAGGCTTCGACTTTTACGCGATCATCTTCATAGACCAGTCCCTCGCGGATTTCGCTGACGATTACCTGGTTCCCCATTTCGTTCGCCTGCTCCAGTCCATAGCGGCGGGCCTGGATGTCAGCTTCATAGGCAGACAGGGTATGATCCACCATGGATTTCAGACCGGCGGGGCCAAACAGGCGGAGTGGGACCGGTCGTTCCAGGACCCATGGCGTCAGGATGAGATCAGCCATACCCAGCGTATGATCTGAATGGAGATGGGTGATAAAAGCAGTGGTGAGCTGAGAGGCTTCCAAAGCCGGAAAGCCCAGCTGTCGAGCTTTTGCAGCCTGACGCACGATGCCGGTACCGGCATCCACGAGATAGGACCGATCGCCCACGACTATGGCGACGGCAGGGCCGGACCGCTCCGGTACGGGATTGGGTGTACCGGTGCCAAGCAGGATTACGCTGGTTTTCAAGGATTCACTCATGACAAGGTACCTCCGCTAGAATCTGAGACAGTCAAAGGCGTCAGGGTCCATCCGGTGAAACCGAAGATCAGTTGGACGAGGATCGTGCTCCAGGCAAAGAAAACATAGGGGATGAAAGCGATGGGCGCGACGCCAAGGACGCTCTGGGCAAAGAGGGCCGGTACACTCCAGGGGACGAGATTGATGCAGATGCAGCCGATGGATTGGGCCACCCGGCCCAGATTCTTTGGATGAAGCCTGAAGCGGCGATAGGCGTTCTGGAACATTCGAGCCGGCACCATGATGGCAAGAAGCTGAGCCCCTGTGGCAAAGGCTGTGAACAGACTGCTGGCCACGGTGACGGTAATGAGCTGGCTCTTTGTAGTCACTTTACGCATGATGGCATCGAGGATGCTCTCAAGGGCTCCGATCTCTTCCAGGATGCCGCCAAAGGCGACGGCCAGCGTCAGCGTGATGATGGTGCCGCCCATGGAATTGATACCGCCGCGGGACAATAGACCATCCACCATGGTAATGCCGGTGGTGCTTTTGAAGCCATTGGTCAGGGTTCGGATCACTGACCCGAGATCTGCTCCCTGGACCAATAGGCCCGATAGAGCTCCCAGCAGAGCCACCGTGAACAGCGAAGGGATGGCCGGGAATTTTTTGATGGAAAAAAAGATGGTAAGCAGCGGAATCAACAGAAGCCAGGGACTGATGACAAA
>CAZOTM010000051.1:0-6945 GCA_964582675.1 uncultured Clostridiaceae bacterium | reverse complement strand
GACTATGACAAACGCCCCCGCCAGGCCCGTCAGGATCTCTTCGATGCCGACCAGATCGATGTTCGAAGCAGCGGCCTGGCGGGAGCCCACGACATAATAGCCGACCAGGGAAAGCAGCATGGCCGGGACTCCGCCTTTGCTCATGTGACCGATGAGTTCGAACAGGGAAGCTCCCGACATGGCCGAAGCCAGGTTGGTCGTATCAGACAGAGGCGACAGGCTGTCGCCGAAATACGCACCGGAAATGATGGCCCCGGCCAGGAGCGGGGCGGGGAAACCCATCCCCAGGCCAGTGGCCATCAGAGCCAGCCCGACCGTGGCGATGGAGGTAAAGGAGGTGCCGGTGGCCAGGGAAATGATCGAGGTGACCAGGGTGACGGCGGGAATGAACCAGGCAGGACTGATAACCTGAAGGCTGTAGTAAATCAATGACGGAATAATCCCACCCTGGATCCAGGCCCCGATGATCATGCCGATGAGGATGATGATGAATAAGGGCGGCAGGGCCCGGGAAACGCCCTTGACGAGACCCTCCTGAAGCCTGCCCCAGGAATAGCCCAACAGGATGCCCAGGATCCCGGTGGCGGCAATGCCCCCCAGGATCGGCAGGTTCATGCCGGCTTTCCAGTACAGAACCGAGAACAGACCCAGGATGACGACGACAAGCAGGGGGATCAGTGACTGGACCAGATTGGGTCGTTTGACGGCATTTTCATTCATAGTGACACCTCACAGGGTTAACTTCAAACAATATGATTCATCCTCGGAACCAGAAGAAGCGTTTTTGATGAATAATACTGCTTTTACTAACATATGATAACATATTGGCATTCCGCCCGGGAACTGATGTATTAATTTATCAGGAAAAATTGTAAAAATTGAAAAATCCTTTAAATAAGAAAAAGTAGGGGATAAGTTCCCGTCCAAACAACTTGTCCGAATCCAACGATCAGGAGAAGGTGCTGATGTTGAGGGAGTTTCTTTAATGAGAGATGACCTTGACTTCTGAACACCGGATTAATGCAGAAATCAGGATCGCAGTAACAGCTCTGCCTATGATCGTGACTTTATCATCAGCGCCGAGGAATAATCAACCGCTGGTACCAGATGATTACATAACCAAGCGAGATCGGACTTGTTTTCGTTTCCACTGGCAGAGAGCGAAACCGTGATGGATCGAATGGTTGATTCAAACAAAATTTATAGAAATTGTTTTCGAAAAATCCTTTTCATTTCCGTCAGGATAGCTTAGAATCTAGGTACATCATTATATACAGCGGATCACCAATTAATGTTTGAACCAAACATTTTAGGAGGGGGAGCTTATGAAAAAGTACAGCCAACCAGCTCGGCATAAGTTCATCCAGGAGCAACTGAAAGATCAGGGCACCATCGATGTTAACCGTTTGACGGATGAACTCGGCGTTTCGGAAATGACGATCCGCCGGGATCTGGCTTTTCTGGAAAACCAGAAATTATTGATCCGGACTTATGGAGGAGCCAGCCAAATCCCAACCAGAATCACCGAGGGCCCCCTGGGCAATCGTCTGATGCAGCAACGGGATGAAAAGCTGAAGATTGCCCGACGGGCTGCGGAACTGGTTGAGGATGGCGACATCATCGCCATGGATGCCAGTTCAACGGTCTGGTATATGGTCGAGTACCTGATGAACCGCTCGATCACCGTGATTACCAATAACGTGAGCACAGCCCTTGCCCTGAGCAAAAGCGATACGGTCCAGGTCATTCTGCTGGGCGGCAATCTGAAGAAAGACTCTCATTATGTTTATGGCTTCGATGAACAGGAAATGATGGGGCGCTATCACATCAATAAGCTGTTTTTCTCATCCGCTGCCCTGGACATCGGCTTCGGTTTGTCCGATGCCCATGTCCATGGCGCAGCATCCAAACGACAGATGATGAGAAATGCAGATCAATGGATCCTGTTGATGGATCATACGAAGTTGGGCCAGCGTTCGTTTTATCAGGTTTGTCCACTGGAGGAGCTGCAATGGCTTCTCATCGATGAAATGAAGGATGGAAGAGCTGCCGAACAAATCCACAAAGCCTGTCTGAATGCTGGTATTCGCTGGAAATCCTGCCCCTGACCGGGACTTAAATAACCAGCCCCGAACCATAAAAGGGGCCAAAAGGAGTTATCTATGACAAAAGCTCAGGCACTGATCGAATATCTTGGGTTAGAACCACTGCCATTGGAGGGTGGATTATTTCGATCGACCTACCGGTCCGCGGCGAAACTCGGTGACAAAGATTTGGCATCCGCCATTTACTTTATGCTGACCGGCCGGGGATATTCTCATTTACACCGGTTGCCGACGGATGAAGTCTATCATTTCTATGTGGGAGATCCGGTGGAACTTCTCGAACTGCTGCCCGACGGCACAACCCAACGGACGATCCTCGGGTCGGATCTGTTGGCTGGCCAGAAGGTCCAGCATGTCGCACGGGCTGGAAACTGGCAGGGCTCGCATCTCTTACCGGGCGGGGCCTTCGCCCTGATGGGTACTACAATGTGTCCAGGGTTTGTCGATTCGGACTATGAGCACGCTGATGGGGATGAACTGGTTCGACATTATCCACAAGAGGAGGTGCTGATCCGAGAGTTGACGGCTGATACGAGACATTTCTGATGCAGCCATCGCTGAGCGCGAGGTCGAATGGCGGGATGATGTTAAGAATGATCTGCACAGTAAAAATATTCCTTGGAGGGAAAGTATGAAACGTAATCTGAAAGTTCTGCTTACTACTATTCTGGTCGCCGGGTCCATGCTGAGCGCCTGCACCCCGGCAGGACCATCGACAACGGCTGCCGGCACGCAACCCGGAGGAACCACAACCGCTGGGACTACTTCCGCTGGTACCACCGCAGCCGCAACCGGAAAAATCGCTTTTGTTACCGGTGTCGGCGGTTTGGGCGACAAGTCCTTCAATGATTTGGGTCATGAAGGCGTCCTCAAATTAAAAGCCGAAGGCGTCACGGTGGATGTGGCTGAACCAACGGCCATTGCTGAGATGGAAGGAACCATCCGTAATTTTGCGATGACGGAAGAATATGCCCTGATTGCCGTCATGGGCGGTGATTCGGTGGATGCTGTCAATGCCGTCAGTGCTGATTTCCCGGACCAGAAGATCCTGATCATCGATGGATTTGCCGGAAATGATAAAGTCAAATCGGTCATCCTGAGCCAGACGGACACCTCATTCCTCGTCGGCGCTTATGCTGGGCTGATGATGAAAGAGGGCAACCTGCCCAATTCTCAGGGCAAGAATACCATCGGCATCGTCGGTGGGATGGATATCCCGATCATTCGCAGCCTGATGGCTGGTTATGAAGCCGGTGCCCGTTTTGTCAATCCAGACATCAAAGTCCTGAAAACCTTTGTCGGTGCCTGGGATGATCCTGGTAAAGGATCGGAACTGGCAACCTCACTGTATAATCAGGGCGCCGATATTCTGTTCCAGGCAGCCGGTGGTTCCGGGCTGGGCCAGCTTGAAGCCGGCAATAAGCTGAAACTCTATGGACTGGGTTATGATGGCAATCAGAACACCCTGTATCCTGATTCGATCCTCGCATCCGGAATCCGCGGGATCGCCGATATGGTCTACAGCACGGCCAAGGACGCCTTAGCCGGAAAGTATGTCAGCGGCGATCTGGACATCACGATGAAAGATGATCCGAAAACCTCACAGCTGACGATGGAAGGCTCCAATGTGAAAACACCGGATTCTGTCCTGCAAAAACTGGAAAAAATCAAACAATTCCTGGTGGAGGCCAAAGTGGCCATCCCAGTCGAACCGGATCAGGTGGATGCCTACATCCAGCAGGTCGGATCATTCAAAGAATAATCAGAAATTCAGGTGAAGGGAGGGAGACCTCCCTTCCTTTGACAAAGGGGGGTGGCGCGGTGGAATCGTTGATTGAGATGAAGGGAATCCGAAAAGTGTTCGGGGAAAATGTTGCATTGGATCAAGTGGATTTTTACTGCAAAGAGGGTGAAGTACTCTGCCTGCTGGGGGAGAATGGCGCGGGTAAGACGACATTAATGAAGATCCTGTACGGGATGTATAAAGTGGATGCCGGTCAGATCTTTTATCGGGGGAATCCGGTCACCATCTCCAGTCCCCGTGCGGCCATTGCCATGGGCATCCAGATGGTCCATCAGCATTTTATGCTGGTCGAAACGATGACCGTACTGGACAATGTCATGATTGGCCGGGAACCGAAAAAACATGGGCTGTATGACCGGGCTGAGGCGCGGCGAATCGTGGAATCACTGTCCCGGGAATATGGTCTTAAGGTCCTGCCGGACCGCCTGATTCGGGATATCTCCATTGGCGAGCGCCAGCGGGTCGAGATCATTAAGGCGCTTTATCAGGGCGCTGACGTTCTAATCCTGGACGAGCCCACGGCCGTTTTGACCCCACAGGAAGTCCTCGACCTGTTTCGAATCATTAACACCCTGCGCGAGGGGGGCAAGACCATCATCATGATCACCCATAAGCTGAAAGAGACTATGGCCATTGCCGACCGGGTTATGGTGCTGCGTCAGGGACAATTGGTCGGTGAGCGGGAAGTCGCTCAAACCACCATCGATGAACTCAGTCAGCTGATGGTCGGTGAAGCCATCCGGATGCCTCAGCGAAAGGCCCTGGAAGGCGAGGGCGACCTGGTTTCTTTCATGGAGGTGCACCTGGCGGATGCCCATCAGGGCGAGAGTCTCAAGGGCGTGAACCTGACGATTCGTGGTCGGGAAATCCTTGGCATCGCTGGGGTCGAAGGCAATGGGCAGGCGCAGCTCATCGATACCCTGTTTGGCCTGGAACGGCAATGGACCGGAGACATCAAGGTGGCTGGCCAGTCCATTAAGGGGAAACATACGGATGATCTCCTGGCTCTTGGCGTCGCGTGCATTCATGCCGACCGTCAGGCCTACAGTATCGCCCCGTCGCTCAGTGTCCCTTATAATTTTCTGATGGGTTTTCAGAGCGATCCCCGCTATCTGAAAAAGGGTGTTCTCATCGACTGGAAGAAAGTCAGTCTGGCAGCCGGGAATGCCCTGGACCAGTACGATGTCAGGCCCCGTGATATCGGGCGCTCGCTGGAAGAGTTTTCCGGCGGCAACCAGCAGAAATTTGTCGTTGGCCGGGAAACCCTGCGTGAACCGCGGGTGCTCATCGCAGCGCATCCGACCCGGGGTGTCGATATCAAGGCCACGGCCTTTATCCATCAGGAACTGAATCGGGTCAAGGCGGCAGGGGGGGCGGTTTTGCTCATATCCTCCGATCTGGACGAACTGATGGCCCTCAGTGACCGCATCGCGGTGATCTATGACGGCCGCATCGTCGAAGTCAAGGCCACGGAAGACTATACGCTGATGGAACTGGGCAAACTGATGGGAGGTGGCAAAGCGCATGAATAAACTCACGAAGCTCGTCACCCTGCGGCGGTTCAAGCTTGCCCCGCTGTATTCGTTTCTGATCGCGCTGATTTTAGGCAGCGTGATCATTCTGGCCATCGGCGAATCACCCGTGGCGATCTACCGGATGCTGCTCAAGGGTGCCTTCGGGTCACGCAACAGCATCCTGCAGACGCTGCTGCTGGCAACGCCACTGCTCTATACCGGTCTGGCGGTGTTTTTCGGTCTCAAGGGCGGGTTGCTCAATCTTGGTGTTGAAGGCCAGCTGTATATGGGTGCCCTGACCGGAACCATGGCAGCCATTCATCTGAAAGGATTACCATCGCTGATCCATGTTCCCATCATTCTGGCGGCCGGGATGGCTGGCGGGATGGTCTGGGCGTTCATCCCC
The DNA here is from genome assembly GCA_964582675.1 of uncultured Clostridiaceae bacterium. Lineage (GTDB taxonomy): Bacteria > Bacillota > Clostridia > Clostridiales > Clostridiaceae > JG1575. The sequence continues at coordinate 1,116 of CAZOTM010000051.1, read as the reverse complement.
ATCTGGCTGAAAATCAAGCGGGGCGCCCATGAAGTCGTTACGGCATTAATGCTCAATTATATCGCCATGCTGCTCATGGATTTTCTGCTTAATTACCCGTTGCGGGAAAAGAACAGTGTGGTTCCCCAGACCGTGCGGATCCAGGAATCGGCGAAGCTGATGCGGATTTTTGCCAATAACAAACTGTCCATTGCCATCCTCATCGGGATTGCTCTGGCCGTATTGCTGCATTTTCTCCTGCAGCGCACCCGGCTGGGGTATGAAATCACGCTGGTTGGGGCCAATCCCAAAGCAGCCGCCACCAGTGGCATCCGGGTCAACCGGATCATGATCACCACCATGCTGATCTCCGGTGCCTGCGCTGGTCTGGCCGGAACCATGGAGATCATCGGCTCCTATCACCGCCTCATCCAGGGATTTTCTTCCGGCTATGGGTTTGAGGGCATCGCCGTGGCGGTCCTGGGATCGACGCCCATCAGCGTCATTTTCAGCGCAGTGATCTTTGGCGCGCTGAAGGCGGGGGGGATGATGCTCAATTTCGGCTCGAATCTGTCGGTTCAATTCATTACCGTACTGCAGGGTCTCATCATCCTGTTGATCGCAGCACCGCAACTGGTGCCGGATTTGGGTGAATCCATAAAATCCAGATGGAAGGGTAGGGTGAAATCATGATGCAGGATATCATTTCAATTCTGAGCTCGACCCTCCGTCTGACAACACCCATTGCCTTTGCTGCTTTGGGATCCGTCATTATGGAGCTGTCCGGGATCAATGCGCTGGCTACGGAAGGCATCATGCTGGCCGGTGCCTTTGGTGCCGTCATTGGCAGTTGGCTCTCGGGCAGTGCCTGGGTTGGCGTCCTGTCGGCCATGGCCATGGCGATCTTCGTCGCCAGGCGAATCAGACCGTGTCCGGCGTAGGGCTGAATCTTCTGCTCAGCGGGTTTACGGCCATGATGCTGAAAGTCATCTGGAATCAGGACGGCCGCAGCGATGTTGTTGCGAATCTGAAGGATTGGGAGTTGCCCCTGATCAAAGACATCCCCATTCTGGGGGATCTGTTGGGCGTCCAGAATCCGCTGATCTATCTGCTGTTCCCGGCGCTTTTGGGTACGTG